>JAUWRB010000086.1 GCA_030610785.1 Promethearchaeota archaeon
TTATTATTCAATAACATCAACGATCGAACTTAAATTTAACAATTCTCAAACGCGGGATGTTTCTTACAACTCTTTTTTACCGGAATTTAACAAATTTCAAGCAAAAAGAAAGCGATCGAAACTATCAATGGAAAAAAAAAATAATTGCATACTATTTCACATGGAAAA
Organism: Promethearchaeota archaeon; assembly: GCA_030610785.1. Classification (GTDB taxonomy): domain Archaea; phylum Asgardarchaeota; class Lokiarchaeia; order Sigyniarchaeales; family SOKP01; genus JAUWRB01. The sequence goes on from JAUWRB010000086.1 coordinate 169, forward strand.
TACCGATATCACGGCTTTTCGAGCCTCAATTAATGAAATAATTAGTTTTGTTAGAATTTTTGAAAACACGTTGAAAATTTTTAATAATTCAAGTTAATAAAAAATATTATAAATAATTTAATTAAATCATAAAAAAGAAAGAAAATAAATGAATAAATTATGACAATAGATTTAGATTCCCTACCAGAGGAAACCAAAAAGAAGATATTAAATTTAAATAATTTACAACAGTCTTTTGAATTTTTAACAGCTCAAAAAATACAGCTTGAAAGCACATTAAGAGATGCAGAGTTAGCTATCGAAGAGTTGGGAAAAATTAATCCCGACGATGTTGTGTATAAGTCAATTGGTGGAATTTTAGTAAAATCCGAAAAAAATAAATTGCTAGACGAGAAGAAAAACTTGAAAGTAACTATAGAAATGAGAGTTAAAACTATTAAACAAAAGGAATCGAGAGTTAAAGGAGAAATCGAGCGAATTCGCAATTCGCTCCAAGCGGATTTTCAAAATGATAAAGGCTAATTTTGAAGATTTTCTTGCCTTTTTAAAAGATAAAAAAATCTTAATTACTACTCACAATTTAGTAGATATTGATGGATTAGTCTCTTGCCACGTTTTAAAGTTCTTTTTTAATCAATACTTTGAAAAATCGGAAATATTCTTACATTTCTCGGAAATCTCAAAATCAACGAGAAAATTTATGGCAAAATTCGCAGAAAGATTTCCTAGTTTTAATTTTCTTTTTAATAAAGATATAGATAAATCTAAAATTGATGTCGTTCTAATTTTAGATACAAACAACTTGGATCAAGTAGGATTTCCAAAAAATTTTGATATGCTTGATTTAAAAATTCCTATCGTTTATCTAGACCACCACCATTCAAATGAAAATAAAAATATTAATGTGAATTTGAATTCTCTAATATTCGATAAATATTCTTCCACGGCAGAAATAATATTTGAATTATGCAAAGAATTTAAAGTTGAATTAAAAGATCCTTATAATTACCTTTTAATTTCGGGAATTTTGACTGATTCTGGATTCTTTAGATACGGAAATAACGATACAATTACACGCGTTTCAAAATTATTAGATCAGAAGCTTGATATTCAAGAAATTTTTCTAATGCTTAACAATGACAATTCAATTTCAGAAAAAATAGCAAAAATAAAAGGAATACAAAGAGTTAAATTAATTCGTGAAGGGCCTTGGTTAATAGGTGTGACACGTATAGGTAGTTATGAAGCAAGTGTAGCATCAATATTAATAAAAGTTGGTTTTGATGTTGGCATTGCTTGCTCGGAAAAAAAAAACGAATATAGGATTTGTACTAGAGCTAATAAAAAAGTTTGTTTGAAAACAGGATTACATTTAGGCAAAATTTTAGAAGAATTATCAAACCAGTGCGAAGGAAGAGGCGGGGGACATGAAGGCGCAGCGTCTATTAATGGAAAAGGTGCTCTTGCTAATATTTTAGATAAAATTAAAGAAAAAATTGTAAAAATTTTAAATAAATAAGGATTGTAATAAAATAATTAGAAAAAGAATAAAATTTTCATGTGTTTAATTAAATTTAACAAATTTTATTATCGCTACAAAGGAAACGATGAATACGCTTTAAACAATATCAATTTAAAAATTGAAGAAAATAAATTCATCCTTCTCTGCGGGCTCACGGGTTCTGGTAAAACAACGTTAATTAGATGCATGAACGGTTTAATCCCACAATTTTACGCGGGTTATTATAGGGGTTCTGTTGAAGTAGCGGGAAAAGATACTACTGAAACAACTATAGCAGATTTATCTACAGAAATCGGTATTGTTTTTCAAAATCCAGAAAATCAATTAATATCCATGAATGTGGAACATGAGATCGCTTTTGGATTAGAAAACTTAGGCGTTCCAAGAGAAAAAATAAAGGAAAGAATAAAGGAGTGCGTAAATATAACAGAAATTGAAAATATCTTAGATAAGGCACCTTTTGAATTGAGCGGTGGAGAACAACAACGCGTTGCTATTGCGTCAATATTGGCTTTAGAACCAAGAGTTCTTATATTGGACGAGCCTACAGCGTTGCTTGATCCATACATGGCTAAAAAAATAATCAATTTATTAAAAGAAATTCAGAATGATAAAAAGATAACGATAATAATCAGCGAACATCGAATGGATTTAATCCTTCCTATAGCAGACCAATTAATATTATTGAAAGATGGGCAAGTTATTGAGCACGACAAATGTGATAATGTTGTCAATGGATTAAATTTTCAAAATTTAAGAATAAATAAACCTTTTATTTTTTCTATTTTTAATCAATTGAAAAAAGAAAAATTGTTTAACGAGAAAATACCTACTTCAATTCCAGAAGCAATTAATTATTTAAAAAACTTAATCGAAAAATGACTTTGAAGAATCATGCCTGAAGAATATCCGCTTATTTCTATTAATGATGTGGAATACACTTATTTAAACGGTACGATTGCCTTAAAAAAGATTAACTTGAATATCTATAAGGGAGAAATGATAGGAATTATGGGATCCAACGGAGCCGGCAAGACAACGCTAATTAGAACGTTAAATGGATTAATTAGACCCTCTAAAGGCAATGTGTATATTAACGGAGAGAATATAGATTCTAAAAGTATAGCAACTTTATCCGAAAGAATAGGGATAATTTTTCAAAATCCGATGCATCAATTATTTTCTAATACGGTTGAAGAAGAAATTAAATTTTCGTTAAAAAGCTTCGAACTTAGTAAAGAAGAACTTCAATCAAGAATCAATCATATTTTAAAAGAATTTAATCTTGAAAGATATAGGGAAAGATCCCCCTTAAATTTATCAGGGGGGGAAAAAAAAAAATTAGCAATTGCTTCAATTATTTGCCGAGATCCGGACATATTAATTTTTGATGAACCCACTTTAGGACAAGACGCAAAAGAAATTGAGTTTTTTATTGATTTAATTAAAAAAGAAAAGAATAACGGAAAAACAATAATTATAATTACTCATAATATTGAATTTTCTATCGAAAATTTATCTAGAATTATATTAATGGCAGATGGAAAAATTATTGCTGATGGGCCAACAGAAAAAGTATTAACAAAGGAATTTTTAGTTGAAAAGACCTCTTTAATATTGCCGCAAGTAAGCCAATTTAGTTTAGCATTGCAAGAAATTGGAATTCAATTCCCTCAAGATATAAATTCGAAAATGGAAATGACCAATTTTCTTATCAAATTTCTAAAAAATATAACAACAAAAATTCGAGAGGAAACCAATTAAATGTCTTTACAATTTCTCAATTCTTTCAAATTTCTAAAAAAACACACATTCCTTCACGATTTAGATCCCCGATCAAAATTATTGTTTGCAATGACATATACAATAAGTGCTTTACTATTCACGGAAATGATGCCCTTACTCGTGATCTTTTTGAGCTTAATACCAATAATCACGACTGGAAAGTTGTTAAAACAGTGGTTAAAAAGCATCCAAGGCATGTCGTATTTATTTCTTTTTATAATAGTGTTAAATACCCTGTTCTTGTCGTTATCGTTCGCAATGGCAATGATCTTAAGGATCTGCATCATGATCTCTGCTTTTTCTATCTTTTTTTTGACAGTAGATCCTAACGATTTAGCACTCTCATTCATATCAATGAAAATTCCGTATGAGTATGCGTTCTCCTTCTCTTTGGCTTTTAGATTTGTGCCAACGATTGCAAATGAAGCTCAAAATATCATTGACGCTCAACAGAGCAGAGGATATGAAATGACACAGAAGGGGTTAATAAACCAAATTAAAAATCTTTTCCCATTATTAATTCCATTAATTATTTGTTCAATTAAAAGAGCTTTTAACGTGGCAGAAGCCTTAGAATCAAGAGCGTTTGGAAGTAAAAAAGAACGCACGTATTATTATACCATCAAATATTCGGTAAAAGATTGGCTTTTTACTATTTATTTGGTTTTTTTTCTAATTATTTCAATTATAGTTCGAATTTACTTTAATTTAATGCCAGAGTGGCTAACATTGAGCTTACCAGTATGATCGTAAAAAAAGTTTTTATTAAAGATTCGAAATTGCAATATTTTATTGGAATTAATACAATTATTTTTAATTTAAACGAATTATTAAAAAACCATGCCCTAAAAAACGAAATCGAAGCTTTAAATTTTTTATTCAACCTAATAGAACGGCTGCAAGGTAAATATAATAACATATTAGTTCAATTCTTCAAAGATAAATATATTTTAAACCAAGAACACGTGTTAATTGCGTGTTATCACGCACAAAAAGCATTTCTCGATAATTTAAATATTTCTAAAAAAAAAAATATTGAATTATTTCTGTATCTAGCAGCCAATAGGCAAATCAAAAAAAGTATTGAAGCGTTTGGAATTATTCCTACTGATCTAATTAAAGAAAAATTAACATATTTAGTGATTTCACACGAAAATAATTTAAATAACATCAATAACGAAATATTAAAACAAATCAACGCTAAAGAAATTAAAACAACTTTAAATACACGATCTATTGAAAAATATCGCAAAATTAAGAATTTTTTTGAAATTTCAGATAATCAGATTGAAATCGTATTGAATTCTCTCGAAATGGTTAATTATAACGGAGAAAAAACTGCTGATAACCTCGAAGCCTTATTCATGGCATTACTCGATTTAATATGTGAAAAAATGGCGTTATTAAGCTTAGAAAAACTAAAAATAAATTAATTTGAAGTTGTTCTACATTTAAATTTCAAAAAATCTTTGGATCTTAAAAAAGAAATTCCGCAAAAATTTCCCAATATTTCGAATCTTACTACAATATCCGGCTTTTTAAGGTCCACTTTATTATTAATTCTTTTTGCAATAATTTTCACAAACGCTTCTCTTTCTATTTCTTCGTGCTTCCGACGGTTTAACTTTATTTTAAACGATTCGTTTTCTTTAATAAATTCTTTATAATGCGTCTCTACGATTTCTGAAATTATTTGAATGTTTGTTATGCACACAAAATTAATAGGTATTATTTTTAAAATATATTGAAAAAAATTAGGGTCCTTATTTAAGATGATTTTTATTTTAGAAATAATATCTTTCTCGTTTAAATTTGTAAAGGCCGTAATTAAGCCTGAGAACTCTAAATTCGAAATAATTGGATATTTTTCGCCGCAGATTAATAATGTGAACCATAATTCTGCTTTTGCGTTGGTTTCGTTAAATCGTGATGTTGAAACCAATAAATTAAAATTTTTCGTTTAATTCTCCTCCAAAACTCTTAAAATGTCTTCTTCAGATATTTTCCCTATTCGTAAAAATTTTAATTTTTCTGTCGTGCAATCGATTATCGTTGTAGGAAGCTTTGATTTAGACTTACCGCCATCTAAGATTAAATCTATTGGACTTAAAATCTTTTTCACTACTTGATCTCCACTAATAGAAGGAGGTTCTCCTGAATAATTTGCCGAAGTCCCAATAATACCTCCAAAATATCCTCTCGATTTTAAAATATTCAAAATTTTTAAAATAATCTTGTTTTCAGGAACTCTAATACCAATTGTTTTTTTAAAAGCGGAAACTTCCAGAGGAATAATATTAGGTTCTTTTCTTTTCAATATTAAAGTTAATTGACCTGGCCAAAAATAATTTGCCAATCGTTTTGCAACACTATTAAATTCTGCAATTTTTAAAGCTTCTTCATAATCAGATACTAATAACAAGAACCCTTTCGAGCGATCCCTGAATTTTATGTCAAATAATCTCTCGATCAAATCTAAATTTTGAGGGTCGCCTCCAATCCCATAAACGCTATTCGTTGGAAAACTTATAACCTTACCCTCTATTATATTATCTGCTGCAATTTCAAGAAATAACTCAATTTCTTTCTCTTCTTTACCTGAAAGCCTTATTAAAAATCCCATAAAAAACCAATCTATTAAATTAAAAAAAAATCATAAAAATAAAACCTATTTTATTTTAAATAATCTGTTTGACATCTCAATTCGGCAGAAATCACTTCCCATTGATGATCGATCACATCCTGAATTTCAATTAAAGTTTTCTCAGAAATACTGGCAAATCTTTTTTGTTTTGAAAGATATTCGATAATAGGTGTTCTTTTTGAAGGATCCAATAACGGCTTACTTGGCTTGGAAAGCGTTTTTATACCGTTTTCCACTTCATACAAGATCCATGACCCTGTTTTAACTGCTAACCTTGCAATTTCAATAGTATCTTCGCTGGGATAGCCCCAACCAGGCGCACAAGGGGCCATAATTTGGATGTATTTACATCCCTCAATAGATTTAGCTTTTTTAATTTTATCATAAATGTCTAATGGATGACTGATTGAAGCTGTTGCAACATAAGGGATTTCATGTGCCTCCATTATTCTTGGAACATTTTTTTTGTATCTTACTTTCCCAAAAGGAGTAGTTGTAGTTATCGCTCCATGTGGAGTCGATGATGATCTCTGAATTCCTGTATTCATATAAGCTTCGTTGTCGTAACATACATAAAGTATATTACTATTACGTTCAGCAGCCCCGCTTAGACCTTGAATTCCAATATCCGTTGTACCTCCATCTCCTGCAAAAACTAATGATGTCATTTCTTCCCAACCCTTCCCAGGAAATCTGTATGCTTTTGCTTTAAATGCGGCATCAACCCCTGTTCCAGTAGCAGCTCCCGCTGCAAATGCCATGTTAAATTGAGGAAAATTAGGTGCTGTTTTCGGCCAGAGCCCTATCACAACATTGAGGCATGACGCTGGTGTTATCATGGCTACTTTCGGCCCTATCGCTTTAATCGCCCATCTTAATGCAATCTCAAGACCACATCCTGCACAGCAAGAATTCCCAGGAAGGAACCACTCTTGAGAAGCTATCTCATCTTCCATTACTTCTTTTAATGATACCAACTTTAATCTACCTCCAATAATCCATCCCAATAAGTTCCAAAGATCATATCTTTTGGAAGCTCTCCAGTTTCATGGAATTTTATTAACGTTTTTAATTGATTCTTTTGTTGTTCAAGCGTGACTTGCCTTCCACCAATTCCATTCATCATCGGAATAACTTTAGCCGTTCCTTGAGTATCATGCAAGGCAGTTTTGACTTCGCAAGAGATTGGACCTCCTGTTTGGGAGCCAAACGCAATAGCTCGATCAACTACTCCCAAAATTTTAACTTTCTTAGCAATATCTCTGATATCTTCTACTGGAAACGGTCTAAAGTGTCTTAACTTAACCATTCCGACTTTATAGCCCTCTTCTCTAACTTGATCCACTGCCTCTTCCATTTGTAAAGCTAAATCTCCATAAATTAACATTGCTACCTTTGCACCTTCCATTTTATATTCTTGAATTAAGCCATTTCCATAGTTTCTACCAAAAACTTTTTCGAACTCTTTTGTAACGGTTTTTATTTTTTTTTTTGCCTCCAACATGGCTACATGAATTTTCATCCGAAATTCGCTATAAAATCCCGAAGGCATTATGAGATTTCCATGCATGATTGGACGTTTTTCAGATATCCATATATGGGGCCAACCTTTTTCGTCTGGTAAAGGTGGTAAAAACGCATCAACCTTATCTTGGTCTTCAATAATAACTGGTTTTGAAGTATGGGACAAGATAAATCCACCATAAGCAACGAATTTTGGCAATAACACATCATAATCTTCACAGACTTTATATGACATTAAAATCTCGTCGTATATCTCTTGATGAGTAGCACAGAAGGAACTCATCCATCCAGTATCACGGCAACTAATTAAATCGGAGAAATCGGCCCAAATATTCCAGGGGGGAGCAGTACCTCTTGAGATAATAGCCGTAACAATCGGGAGTCTTGTACCTGCCGCCCAATGAACCATCTCATACATGTAAAATAGACCTTGTCCTGATGTTGCCGTAAAAGTCCGAGTTCCAGCCATACTTGCCCCAATAATGGAAGCCATTACAGAATGTTCAGATTCTACTTTTATATATTGAGTTCCAGGCATTTGACCTCCATCAGCAAATTCCGATAGCTTTTCAACTACTGTCGTTTGGGGCGTAATCGGATATGCACTAATTACTTGTACCCTTGCAGATTTAGCTGCATAAGCGGTTGCGACATTTCCTTTTATTATTATAGTTTCCTTATTTTGGATAAAATCTTTTATTTCTGGTTTAATCATCTATAGCTTCATCCTCCCTTATCATTTTTATGTTTTTAGTAGGACATTCTTTTGCACAAATACCACGTCCTTTACAATAAACATAATCTATTTTAAAAGATCCATCTTCTTTTTTTGTAATCACGCCCTCGGGACAATACATCCAACATAAACCACATTTATTGCAATTCTCTTGGTCAATAACTGGTCTAAATGTTCTCCAGTCTCCAGTGATCCCTATAGCTCCAACTATAGGTAAAGAAATAGGGATTGGAGGTAATTCTTCCCAATTCTTGTAATCTTGAACTTTAGGTCGTTCCTCTCTTGATTTATTTATTTTTTTCCATTTTTCAGTATTCGAAATTTTTTACACCTCTTCCTTTACAGATTCGTAAGCATCCCTTGCCACACTCATGTTTTTTTCTAATTTTTTTTCTCCAAATTCTTTTTTTAAGACCTTCTCCATGATTTTAAGGTCGTAATAGCCTGTTATTTTTCCAAATGCTCCTAGCATCGGAATATTTAAGATTGGACCACTTGAATGCATGAATTTTCTTTTTATACAAATTCCAGTAGCATCTACTAAAAATACTTTTATATTTTTCGCTAAATTGCTTGTATCAATTGGCTTTTGACTATTTACTATGAGTTTAACTCCTTCTTTAATGGTTGCTTTTACGCTAGGAATATCCAACAACGAAGTGTCAAAAATGAAAATGTAATCAGGATATACCACGCCATCATAAGTTTTAATTTGTTTATCTTGCGATAATTTTGTAAACGCTTGAATTGGTGCGCCTCTTCTTTCTGCTCCAATAATGGGGATCGCAATTGTGTCTTTAAAGCCTTTACTAAAAGCTAACTGGGTCAATAATTGACTCGCAGTAATGGCAGTTTGCCCGCCTCTGCCATGAAATGTTATCTCTATTATTCCATTTTCCAACAATTTTTTTCATCTTTTTCTTCGTTAATTTTGTTAATACTATACCAACGCAACCAATAAAAAAGCTAAGAAAGAGTTTTTATTGCTTGCATTATAAAATAATTACTATTTGTACAATAATGAGTACAATAGCATTTAATAATATAAAGTTTTGATTAATCAACGGCTTACTTTTTGATAAAATGTTCATAATTTCTCAACTTTATACTACTTTTTATAAATAATAATATTAAAAAAATATTAAATAATCTAAATAACCGATAATATTAAAAATTTTTGGTTAGTAAACAAAAGGATTGTTTCATATATGAAAATGACTAAAAAAAGAAAAAGGATGATCAATTTTATTAAATAAAAGACTTGTTTTAAAATTTCGAGCAACAAGTTGCTTAAAAAAGTAGTTACTTAATTATTATAATTAAATCTTAATTTAATATAATGTCTAAAGAAGTTGAAAAGAAGGAAGAGGATTTTTTTTTTAAATGTCCTTCTTGTAAAAAAGGAGTCGTTAAAATTAGCAAGAGCATTTACGATTTACCTGATGAGGATAAAATGTTGATATTAAAATTTGAGTGCGATAAATGCAATTTTCACAACAACGATATCATTCCCCTAACAACAAGAATAGACCCAGGAATTATGGTTTTAAAAGTATCAAGCGAGGAAGATCTTAGGTCGAAAATTTATAGATCTCCTACAGCAAAATTAGAAATTCCAGAGCTTGAATTAATAGTAGAGCCTGGTCCGAACGCAGATTTTTATTTTACAAATATAGAAGGCGTTTTATTCAAGTTTGAAAACGCAGTTTCAATATATAGAAAAAATCTTGAAAATAACGATTCTCAAATTGAAGAAATCGAAGATATCTTGAAAAATATGCAAAAAGCAAGAAAAGGACAATTTCCTTTTACTTTAAAAATAACCGATCCCGAAGGGGGAAGTTATATAATTCCCGTAAATAATTCTAAATATACTTTTGAAAAAAGATAATTCAATCGAAAAGGATGAAAAATGAATAATTCTGATTGGATATTCTCTTGCAGATGGATAGATGAAAAAAATATTGGAAAAAATTACAGAAGGTGAAAAAATTCATTATTACATAGAGAGACTATTATAAATCTTATTGACGAATATAATGTTTATTTTTTTGATGCAGGACATTATTTAAAAATAGGTCGATTAATTCGTTATCAAGATGTAAATTCTGAATTTTATGAACCTTATCATTGCTGGATGAATTATTTGAATAATATTGGAAAATTTAATCCCTAATAATCTCCCCATTTTAACTATTTAGATTATTAAATCAAAATTTAGTTATCTTTTTTTATGTTTTCAATAGTTAAAACAATTTATATACAATGAGTTATTCTTATTTATAGTCTTTTTTCATTAAGAGTGTGGCATTATGGGAAAAATTCTTAAAGTAGGAATATTAACGAGTGGTGGCGATTGTCCAGGGTTAAATAGCGTTATTTATGGTATATTATTAAAAGCTTTTGATGCTGGTGTTGAGTGTGTCGGCATTCTTAAAGGATGGAAAGGTTTTATGGAAAATATAACCATTCCTCTAAATATAGCAGAATATGACGATCTTCATACTATTGGTGGAACATTATTATATACTAGTAGGACTAATCCCTTCAAGGATATAAGCAAGCTTAAATCTGAGGAAGAGAAAGAAAAACTTAAAGAAAAAATCGCAAAGGAAATGATTTCTAAATTTAATGAATTGGGTATTGATGCTCTCATAGTAATCGGGGGGGATGATAGTTTAGGAGTCGCACTTTCACTCTATCAGTATTCAAAAGCAAATGTAGTAGGATGCCCAAAAACAATTGATAATGATTTAGTTGGTACGCATTACACATTTGGGTTTTGGAGCGCAGTTCAACTAGCGTCCAACGCGTTAGATAATTTAACAACGACAGCAAGATCTCATCAGAGAGTATTTATTGTTGAAATAATGGGACGAGATGCAGGTTTTCTAACGATGTATAGCGGGATCTCTGCTGGAGCCGATATAATTTTGATTCCCGAAACTCCCTTTGATTTAGAAAAAGATGTCATTAATATACTTAAAAAAAGAGTTAATAAAGGCTACAAGTATCACATCATAGCGTGCTCTGAGGGTGCGTATCCCGATAACGAATCTTTAAAACGAGATTTTAAGACAATTTCAAAAGAAACAATCGATAATTTACCAAAAGATATGTTTGGAAATCCAAAATTGCCTGTTCTAAATATTTCTCAAATATTAGTTGACGAATTAAACTTAAGAGACGATTTAAAAGAAGAATTTCTGAAAAATGGCGTTGATTTTGAGTGTCGAAGTGTAGTTTTAGGACATACGATGAGAGCTGGGACGCCCACTTCTTTCGATAGGATTCTAGGTTTAAGATTTGGCTTAGCCGCTATGAAACTTGTATTAAAAGGAGATTTTGGAAAAATGGTATCCCTTCAAGGAAATAAAATCAAAACTTTCCCACTCGATGAAGGTGTAAAAAAGAAATATATTACTCCAGATAATGATAAAATGGAATTAAGGGACTTATTGGTCAAAATTCGTTATTTATCCAAACAAAAATAAATAAATT
>JAUWRB010000035.1 GCA_030610785.1 Promethearchaeota archaeon
CATGGAAATCTTCATTTTGACGGATATAATATGTTTACTATTTCTGGAAAAAGAATTAAATTGGCTTTTGAATATAATGGTCATCAACATTATAAATGGCCAAACGCTTTTTTTAGGTCTAAAAAAGAATTTTTACGCCAAATAAGAAGGGATGAAGATAAAGTTAATGATTGTAAATGGAAAAAAGTCGTTCTTATTGTCGTCCCTTACAAGTTATATAAAATACCTAATGCTAGAACCGCAGTTATTAACCACATTATCAAGGAGTTTGAACGACAAGTAAGGATATTCTATAACGATCCTCAGTTCAAATTAGATAAAAAGGGAGTTAATATTGATAATCTCGATAAATTTTTAAACAAATGACTTTATATTAATCTAGATAATTAATAACAATTAAAATGATCAAGAGCAATTAGATTAAAATGTACGGTTGGATTCACTTTCTCGATTCAAGAGAAAAAGCCATAACATTAACGGATATCCTGTTTAAAAGAGGTAGCGATATTTATCCTCAATATATTGCAAGAATTAATAATTTAGTATTTGCTAAAGATGGGAGGATTTTTGGCAAAAAAGGTGAAAAAACGCTCGTATTAATGATTAATTCTGTTAGTCTTCAAGTTGTTGACGATTTCATTGAAAAAGGGCTTTTTACGCGAGATAACATGGTCAATCTTACCGATCTTAGAGACGGTGAAGTAGAAGATACAGAAGAACGGGGAATTATCGTTAAAAAGGCTGAATATTTACCATTTTATGATTATGATAAATATATTAATGAACTCGTTTAAGTAATTAATATTTTATATAAATTTCTTGTTTTTCTCCAAGGATAATTGCGTTTATTTTCGTCATACCAATTTAAAAATTTACTCCTAATGATGCTAATTTTCTTTTCTTCTTTCATCTAAAATCTATTTCTTAATAAAATCACTTAAGTTAATAAATTTGATATTGAAAATTTAATTTTTTTAATGTTACTTTTTTAGAATAAAATATTACTAATTAATAATTATATTATTTTTAAAATTTAAAATTAAATTAAATAATAACTTCAAGCAATTAAATGACCCATTATCGGCCATATCCTTTTACTGCCATTATAGGACAAGAATTAATGAAATTAGCTTTAATATTAAATGCTATTAATCAAAGAATTGGTGGAGTTTTAATAAAAGGTACGAAAGGGACGGCAAAAACAACGGCAGTAAGGGCTTTAGCAGATTTACTCCCTGAAATTGAAGTAATAAAAGATTGTCCTTTTAATTGTAACCCCAAAAATCTAAAAGAATCATGTCATTCATGTCAACATGAGATAATTGCGGGAAACATAAAAGAACAGGATTTGTTACAAAAAAAAATGAGAGTAATTAATTTACCAATTAATTCTACAGAGGATCGTGTTGTTGGTACGATCGATATTAAAAAGGCTTTATTGAAAGGAATTAAGGCTTTAGAACCTGGTATTTTAGCAGAAGCAAATAGAAACATTCTTTATATAGATGAGGTAAATCTTCTCGCAGATAATGTTGCCGATATACTTTTAGATAGTGCTGCGATGGGCATAAATATTATTGAACGAGAGGGGATTAGTTTTCATCATCCTTCAAATTTTATTTTAATTGGAACAATGAATCCCGAAGAAGGCAACTTGAGGCCTCAACTACTAGATCGGTTCGGGTTAAGCGTTGATGTTGACAGAATTGAAGATGTTGCAAAGAGGGTTTTAATTGTGAAATACGTTGAAGAATTTCAAAAAGATTCAGAAAAATTTTGTGAGGCATTTCAAGAAAAACAAGATAAGTTAAGAAATAAGATCGTCAATGCTCGAAAAATGTTAAATTCAGTTCAAATTTCTGATAAATATTTAGAAAAAATAGCTCAATTGTGCATAGCTTTTAAAACTGATGGACATAGAGCAGATATTACAATATCTCGTGCTGCAAAAACTATTGCTGCGCTTAATGGGAAAATTGAAGTAGATGGAGATGATATTAGAACTGCTGCAAAATTAAGTTTAAGCCATAGATTAAGGCGCTTACCATTTGAAGATCAAAAACTTGACGAAAACGATATTGAAGAGATTTTAGAAGAAGAAAAAGAGGAAAAAGCCGACAACACCATTGAAAATGATATTAATGATAATGATCATCAAATTTTAAATGTTAAGGAAGAAGTATTTAAAATCAACGAGAAAGTGAAAGCGGATAGAATCATTCAAAATAAAAAAATTAGAAAGACTATGAATATTTCCGGACAAAGAATCGTACATCCAACTAATAGCACCCGTGGAAAATATATTGGGGGGAAAAAACCTAGAAACCTTAATATTCCAATTTCTCATGATATTGCCTTGAACGAGACATTAAATAAGGCAGCTCTAGAACCTGAGAATAGGGAAGCGATTAAGAATGGAAAAAAATTAAACATTAAGGAAGATCATATCTACATTAAGAAAAGAATGGGTAAATCAAGTTATTTAATTATTTTTTGCGTTGATGCTTCAGGATCGATGGGAGTTAATGACAGAATGGAAACTGTAAAAGGTATAATTTTTTCCATTTTACAGGCTAATTATATTCATCGCGATAAAGTATCTTTAATTGTATTTCGAAAAGATAAAGCAGAAGTAATTTTACCGCCAACTCGAAGTACAGATTTAGCTTATAAATTATTAAAAGAAATTCCTACTGGTGGAACTACACCACTGGTCGCTGGTTTAATGAAAGCAATGGATGTAGCTCTTGAAGAAATCCAAAAAAAAACAGGGTATATTCCCCTCATTATTCTTTTAACAGACGCTAGAGGTAATGTTTATTATAAAGATGCTATTGATGATGTGATAAAAATGGGCGAACAAATTGCGAAACAGAAATTGGATGCAATTGTAATAGATGTGGAAAATTCTGATGTGAAATTAGAAATTTGTAAAAAATTAGCAGAATCGGCCGATGCGGCATATTATCATATAGACTCTCTAAATAAAGATAATTTAAACGAAATTTTAACTATTGAAGGGATTCTTGACAAAATTTAATAAAGAATTGATCTGTAATATGATAAAAAAATCAGATATTGTAGAAAAACTCCCTAAAATATCCCTTATCACCGCCTCAATATTTATGAAGTGGATAACCGAAGGGATAATTGAAATTAATAAACAATTAGGGCGAGTTTTTAATTTTAGAATTTATTTTTTAAATGATGTTAATGATAGGAAGATTTCAAAAGAAGAATTTGTCAAGGCTATTTATGAATCAGATATAATGCTTATTGATATTAGAGGACATTGTTTAGCAGTGGATATTCTTGAAGAAATATATGAAAAAATAGAAAAAGAAAAACCAAAATTGTTTGAAAAGAAACAAATTATTACATTACTCGGAGGAAGCCCTCAACTCATGAGGCTTACAAAAATAGGGTCTTTTATGGGTCGAAAAATTCCATTGCCTAAGAAAAAATTAGAATTAGGTTTTGATGAAGTACCCGATCTTACTGACGCAGTTAATAAAGGTATGAAAATAGACAAGATTATGGGAAAATTCTCAAAAATGTTTCCATTTAGGGCCCTTAAGCATATTAGAAATTGGGTATATCTAAGAGATTATTGGAGCCATGGCTTTGCGGGAGTAGCAGAAAATCATAAAAATTTAATTTTGTTCCTTTTAAAAAACTACTTGGGATTTAATGACTTAAAAGTACCTAAACCCATGAAGATACCTGAAATCGGGATATATGACCCAATTTCTTGTAAATAATTTGAAACTTTAGAAAAATATTTAGAATTTAAACCCATGGATCCAAATAAGCAGACAATTGGACTTTTCTTTTATGGTTCTCTTTATTTCGAGCAATCATTGCCGGTAATTGAGGAGTTCGCAAAAAAATTCTCTGATTTAAATATTATTCCCGTTTTTTCAGAAACTTTATATAATATTAAGGCTCACCAAAAATTCTTTTTTAAAGATGAGACGAATCTAGTAAGTGCAATAATTAATTTTCAATATTTTCAATTGAATGGAGGCCCTTTTGGAGGTGATTCCTCTATAACATTAGATTTATACAAAAAAATGAATGTCCCTCATTTAAATCCAATAATTCAATATGATCTTCTTTATGAAGATTATCTCAAGTCAGAACAAGGTGCTTTACCAATTAATCAAGTAATATCTATTGTGATGCCCGAATTAGATGGAAGGATCGAGATGATGACTGTTGGATGCATGCAAAATTTAGGATATGCAGAGGAAATACATACAGATGTGTTAGAGGTGGCTTCTATTTCTCATCATATCGATTTTGTTATTAAGAGAGCCAGAAAATGGCTTAATTTACGTATAAAAAAAAATTCTGAAAAAAAAGTTGCTATTATTATTTATAATTATCCCCCTAGTGAAGATAAAATCGGAAATGCTGCCTATTTAGATGTATCAGAATCTGTTAGGAATTTAATTGATTCTTTAATTAAAGAAGGATATGATGGAGAGAGTCTTCCTCAAAATAAGACTTTAACAGAGATTTTTATTGAAAGAGGCGCTTTAAATAATGCGAAATATACAAGCGTAGAAATATTTAAAGGAATAAAATGGAAAAAGGAGGAATATCTCACTTATTTTAATCAATTACCTGACCATCTTCGTAATAAAATTATTGAACATTGGGGAGATCCTCCTGGGGATATAAATATTGAAAAGAATCATTTTAAACTTCCTATAATACAATTAAAAAACATTTTTATTGCGTTACAACCTGCCAGAAGTATGGTTTCAGGAGATCCAAATGAATATCATGACAAGAATTTGCCCCCACATCATCAATATCTAGCGTTTTATCGTTATCTTGAAAGAATTTTAAATATTGATGCTATAATTCATTTTGGAACTCATGGAACTGTTGAGTTTCAATCAGGAAAGCAAACTTCTGGAGGTCCCGATGATTTTTGCTTAAATCTTGTGGGATCCTTGCCTAATTTATATTATTATCACATAACAAACACCAGCGAATCCGCAATTGCTAAAAGAAGGGGAAACGCTGTTATAATCAATCACGCAGGGCCAACTTTTAAAAACTCAGATTTATATCAAGAACTCGCCAAATTGGAAACTTTAATATCAGAGTTTCAAAGTGAGAATGTCATGAATTCGAGCGATTCAAGCGATCCTGTAATAATTGAGAGAGTTAAAGATTTAAATAAAGAGATTGATGAAATGGCAAAACAATTAAATCTCACCTATTCTTCTATTAATGAGCTTGAAGATTTATTATATAGATATAAAACAGCTGTTATACCAATGGGTCTTCATATATTAGGTAAAGAATATACAATAGAAGAGAAAAAAGATTTAATCCTTCAAATTTTATTGAATTCTGGGGAAATATCCGATGAGTTAAAGGAAATTGTAGTAAAATTTGAAAGACAAGAAAAACAACAACCAAATATTTTAGAAAAATATATACAAGAAGTTATCAATGAAATCTATGATTCAGAAAATGTTTTTAAAGAAAGCGAATTAAATGAGGAGGAGAGCCTGGTTTTAGTAAATTGGATAAAAGACCTCCTCTTTAGAATTGATAATTCCATGGAACTAGAAAATCTAATTCAAGGACTAGAAGGCGGATATATAGAACCTGGACTTGGTGGCGACCCAATACGTTCACCACATATCTTTCCTACAGGTAGAAATTCCTACGGATTTGACCCGAGATTAATTCCTAGCTCAACAGCGCGTAAAAGAGGAAAAATAATTGCTGATAAATTAATTGAAAATTATAAAAAAGAACATGGAAAATATCCTGAAACAACAAGCGTAGTCCTGTGGGCTTTCGAAACGATGAAAACAGGAGGCGAGACTATTGGCCAAATTTTTGATTATTTAGGTGTTAGACCAATTAAAAATAGATCTGTATGGACAACTGAACTTGAAGTAATACCCCTTGAAGAGATGAAACACCCTCGAATTAATGTTATCGTAACTATTTGTGGTATTTTTAGGGATACTTTTCCTTATATTTTAAATTTATTAAATGAAGCAGTAGAATTAGTGGAAAATTTAGATGAACCTCTTGATAAGAATTTTGTTAGAAAGAGCGTAATAGAATTAAAAAAAAAGGGTTTAGAACTCCCCGAAGCTAGGATATATGGACCTGCGCCAGGAAAATATAATACTAACTTGACTGATATTATTTCAGCGGGAGTTTGGGAAGATGAAAAAGAATTGGTTGATGATTATGTAAATTGCATGAGCTTTGCTTACTTGAAAAATCAAAAAATTAAAAAAATCTCTAAAACTTTTACAGAGAATGTCAGCAAAATTGATATCATGAGCCAAGTAAGAGATTCTTCTGAATATCATATAACAGATCTTGATCATTACTTTGAATTTACAGGTGGTATAGCTCGTGTCTTCAAAGAAATTAATGGAAAACAAGCAAATATTTATATTGCAGATACAACAACTAAAGATATAAAAATAGATTCTATAGAGAAAAGTATTAAAGAAGGAGCAATTACAAGATCGTTGAATCCTCGTTGGATAAAAGCAATGTTGGCTCATAAATACCATGGAGGTCAAAAAGTTGCTGAAAGAGTTGAGAATATCTTGGGCTTGGCAGCAACAACTAATTCAGTCGATAAATGGATTTGGGATAAAGCTTATTACCAATATATCGAAAATGAGGAAATAAGAGAGGCACTAAGCGAAAATAACAAGTTTGCCATGATGGATATTGTTAAAAACATGCTTCAAGCGGAAAGTAGAGGTTATTGGGATGCGACTGAAGAACAAATAGATAATTTAAAAAAAACCTATTTAGAACTTGAGAATTGGGTAGAAACTACTTATTGACCTTAATATGACCAATAATAAACATGCAATCATTTAAACATATGGTTAAATATATGGTTAAATATATATTCATTATGGCTTCAAAAACGATTACAATAACTGAAGAAGTATATAATCTCTTAAAGGACTTAAAACAGAAAGGTGAAAGTTTTTCAGAATTGTTAAAAAGGTTAGGAATGCAGGTAAATGGTCAAAAATTAAATGCTTTTTTTGGTTCTTGGGATATTAATGATCACGAGTATGAGGAAATTCAGGAAGAAATTAAACAAAAGAAATCCTTTTTTATTAATAATTCTTCTTAAAATAAGCTTCTACAAGAGAAATATCCCCCTCTTTATAGATTTTTTCGTCTTCAAACCAAAGTACTCGATTACCTAAAGCACTAGCACATCTTATGTCGTGAGTCACTACAATAATGCAAGTTCCATCTTTTTGTTGAATCTTTTCTAAAGTATTAATTAAAATATTTAACCCTTCATAATCCTGCCCAACAGTAGGTTCATCGAGTAATAAAACTCGGGGTTTCATTGAAGCAATAGCAGCAATGGTTATGAGCCTTTTTTGACCTTCACTTAAAGTAAATGGATGTTGATCTTTGAGATGGGATATATTAAATAATTCTAAATATTCCTTAGTTATTGTTTCATCTTTAGATTGAAACCCTATTTCTTTATAAACTGAATCCATGAATAATTGATAGTTAGGATTTTGATAGACATATCCTACTTTTTTAAAAGTATTTCTTCTTAAATCGGGGGTTCTCCAAATTTTTCCCGATTTTTGCTTTATAAGACCGGCCAAGAAACGCAAAAAAGTTGTTTTACCTGTACCATTTTCTCCAAGAATAACAATTTTTTCGCTATTATAAATTTTTAAATTCAAATCTCTTAATATAATCTTTTTTTTATAACCCAAATTACAATTATTTATTTGAAATAGAGGCTCATTAGATTCATGAACTAATTCTTTAGGTTTATGATTAAATAAATTAAAATATTTCTGAATAGCTCCTTCTTGATTTAAATCATCCACAATAAATCCATTTTCTAACCATATTAGGCGCGTTAGATATGGAATAACTAAATCTAGACGGTGTTCAACAATTATTATTGTTTTTCCATGATTTAATGATAATTCTTTTAGATATTTTAAAATCCGATTTGCTGTTTTAAAGTCAAGGTTAGCTAAGGGTTCGTCTAATAATAAGATATCTTGTTCCATTGCAAGAACGGAAGCAGTTATTACTCTTTGTTTCTGTCCAATTGAAAGTTTATTAATTTGTGCTTCTGGTTTTATCTTTAAAATCTCACAATATTTTAGAATCTTTTCTCTAATAACATCTGGATCCAATCCAAGGTTTTCGCAACCAAATGCAACTTCATCCTCAACTTGTAAATTAAAGATCTGAGCTTCCGTATCTTGTAAGATAGTTCCCACAAATTGAGAAATGTCGCCGATTCTTAAATTATTGATTTCTTTTTCGTTAATTAAGACATTTCCTTTGATTTCTGCTCTATAAAAATGTTTAGCAATTCCATTCATGCAAGATAATAGAGTTGTTTTACCGACTCCACTAAACCCAGAAATTATCAAGAATTCTCCCGGGGTAATTGTTAAATTAATGTCGTTTAATACATGATTATTAGATTTTTGTTTTAAGGAGGTTACATTTTTTTGGGAATAGTTTTGAGACTCAACCTTAGCAAAATCAGAAGGATATCTAACATATAAGTCTTTAATTACAATAGTTTTCATTTTTTTTAAACCTAATATATTATTAAAATTGAGATTGTCCCTAAAATAGTTAGAAACGTTATAAAAACGTCTCTCTTCGTTAATAACACTTTTTTATAGAAAGAACTTTTCTTATGCACGGAAAAGCCTCGAGTTTCTATTGATAATGCGAGAGTATCAGAAATATTTATAATTCTAATTATTAATGGTAAGAAAAGGACTTGATAATATTGAAGAGGATTCCACCAGTGAAATTTAACTCCGCGGACTTTCATTGCTTCAGTAATTCTACCTATTTCTTGTTTTAAAACTGGAATAAATCTGAAAGTAATCAAAATTGCTAATGAAATCTTTCGGGGACAATGAATTTGATTAAGAGAACGGGATAAATCAGTTGGATTAATGTTTAAACTAAAAACAACAGTTAAACCGAGTATCCCAAAACGACATATTGTAATAAGGCTCCCTGAAAGATCATTTGAGATTAGATACGAAATCAATGCAATTAATAAGCCCATTGGGATAAAAATTAAAAAAACCTTAAACAAAGTTAACAAATATCCACTTAAAGATGCTATAACGTTAATAAATAGTATATAATAAAAGATTTGGGTCAAATCCTTCATGAAAAGTCCAGATATTAAAATAAAAATAGAAAGAAAAATATTTATTAAAGGATGTAAGGATTTTTTTGTCCCATAATACATTTTTGATTTACCTTTTTAGGTTTATCTCAGTTTTCCAGCTTTCCTAAGAGATTCTCCAACTTTTAAGCCACATAGTGAACCAATTATACTAACTATAAGACTTAGGAGAAACATCAAAAATGTGATCATTGGATTAGCAATATATTCTGCAATAGATTCTGCTACCCACAAGGTTAAAAAAAAAGCAGCAGGAATTGTTAATGGATTATATAAGGAAGCTCCAAGAATTACTGCTCCATCTTTTTTAAAATTTCTGAAGATTGCTAAAACAACCAATTCACAAATTGCCCCGGAAATCACATTAAATGCAAGAATAATCCAAGATATCGGAAGAAGTGCTAGTCCGGTCAAAGTTGCCATTATAAAAAGTGCTCCTGTTTTTCTCACCTTAAGAACTCCAATAGTAAATAAAAGCCCATGAGGAAATGCTGATACCAATTCTCGAATGCCTACGAGAGGAATAGCAATTACTAATGGAACAGTAAGAAAATTTGCTAAAGTAATCAGTCCTGACATAATCGCCAAGAATATAATTTCTCTTAATTCAAGATATTCTGTTTTTGGGCTTTTTTCCAATTCTGTTTCTTCTTTTAAAATAGTTTTTTGAGTCATATCTAGAACTTTTTTTTGTTTTTGCTTTCTTAAGTGAATTAACTTTAATAATCTACTAGTATTTAAAAAGAATGTTATTAGTTTTCAAAAAGTTCACATTTTGTTGTTAGTTATAGCTTAAATCTTTTATGGGATCATCTTCCTTCTTTTAGGTATTGTTAATATTAAAAATCAGAAAGGTTTTACAATATTTTAAGAAAATATTAGTCAAATTGACATGATGAGCCAAGTTAGAGATTCTTTATTTCAAATAATTTAAATAAAGAGAATAAATAAGACTTCTTTAACCTTTAGGCTGTTCTAAAATTAGTCTCGCTTCAAACAAATTCAATTTTTTTCCTGTTTTTTGTTTTTCTAAGGCGACCGCTAATTTTTCTTGTTTTAGTTTTTGCAGTAATTCGTAGTTTTTTGTCTTGTAATTTATAAATTTCGTTTTATGTTGTCTATTATCTGGTCTACTATATGGAGTTTTATTCCTCCTACCTTTATTTAATTTCTTTCTTTGATTCATTAACAACAAAAATTGTTCGTGATATCGATCTGCTGCCTTTTTATTTTCTATAAGTTCTTCTTCACTTTTTTTCTTAGTTTTTTTTAAGTCGTCAACTTTTTGGTACAATTCAAGCATTTTTGTGTGGTTTTCTTGAGATTTTGTAGACCATTTATTTAATTGTTCGTAAATTTTATTAAGATTAATTTTTACAATTTCTATTTTTCGTTCGATTTTAAATAAGCCCTCGTTGTGTTTTTCTTCCAATGTTTCCCGTTTCTTTTCAGCTAATTCTCTAATTTGATCAACTAATGCATTTTCTTCTGAAATTTCTAATTTTTCGGTTTCAATCAATCTTTCTAAATTATCTATTTTCCGGTCAATTTCCTTGATAGAAATAAATGGTTTTGGATTTTTATTTGCTCTATTAAGTTTTCGAATTTTCTTTTTTTCTTCAAGAAATTTATCTAAAATACCTTTATACTCGATTTTTTTCTCTTTTAATTTTTTAACTTTGCCGTTCCAGTAATTACGTTTTTTCTTATAGTTATCTTTGGCTATTTTCAAAGAGTTATTTATATCCTTATCGATCTCCTGTAAGGAATTGATATATTCCTTTGTCTTTTTGTTAAGAACATCTCTTTTATTTTTTAAGTCTTCAATTTGATTTTGAAGGTCTTTAAAAGATACTCGAGTTTTATTGGCTTTATCTTGGCTCATGAAGAAACTCATTAAATAATATTAATAAAAAAGGATATTATAATTAAAATTATTAAAGACATTTTTTATATTTTTTGTATAAAATTTACTATTATCGTGAGAAATTACATTTTTGTAAAAAAAAAAAAAATAAAAAATTAAAGTTAATTAAAATTCTTTAAAAACATTAAAATAATAGAAAAAATAAGGCAGAATGAAACATGAACGTCGAAAAAATAAAGGAAAACGATTTAATTTTCTTGATTCTTGATAATCGAAGGAAGTGGTTATTACAAGTTAAATCAGGCGATTCTTTTCATACTCATAAGGGAATTATTGAATTTGACGACATTATTGGAAAATCTTTTGGAACTTGCGTTTTTTCAAAACCTTACGAAACTTTAGGCTATAAATTTTATGTTTTAAAGCCATTACCTTCAGATTATGTAGTTCACATGAGTCGAAAAACACAAATAATTTATCCTGAAGACGCAGGACTGATCCTAATGTATACGGGAATAGGGCCAGGAAGTATAGTTGTTGAAGCGGGCTGCGGATCGGGAGCTTTAACGTGTATTTTAGGGAATTATGTTCGACCACATGGACACGTGTTTTCATACGATATAAATGAAAAATCCTTAAAAAGAGCTAAGAAAAATGTTCTCCGCGCAAATTTAAATGATGTTATAACCATACAATACGGAGATATATTAGAAAATAATCTTGAACACGACAATGTTGATTCTGTTGTTTTAGACATGGCTCAACCTTGGAAAGCCATAAAAAAAATTAAAAATTACTTGAAATTTAGTGGAACGATCGCTTCGTTTTCGCCTACAATAGAACAAGTTAAAAAAACTACTTTTGCGTTGATAAAAAACGATTTTTTTGAAATCGATTCTTATGAGTTATTTAAACGAAAATTACAAGTCAGAGAAAACGCCACGCGTCCTGAAATTAGAATGATTGGACACACGGGATACATGACGTTTGGACGAAAAATAAAAAATTTAAAAAATCCTTATCGAGAAAAAAAGCACGAAGTTCCGAAAGAATTCGTAGATTTAAATGGAATGCCATTACGAGAGTGAAAAATTCGTGGAAAAAGAATTTTAGACAAATAATAACTATTCTACGTTACTTTTCATTATATTATTTAATAGTTCTTTATTTCTTAAATTCCACTCCGGAATTAAAATAAGAAAAATGAAAATTAAAATCCTTTCATTTTCATGCCCATCTGTATTTCTTTTTTTTTTTTGAATCGTTTTGTAACGAAGTAATGCTTCTTTTTTTCTGGTAGGATTTCAATGTATTTTCTTAAAATATCATCAACAAGATCTTTAGTTGCTTTATTCCCCGTGATTTTATAAGGTTCTGAAAGATATGTTAAGATCTCTTTGTTTTTTGCGTCTTCAGTTAAACCTAAATTTTTAATTGGGATATGATAGGAATGTAAAAACCATCCTTTTTGCTTTTCATCGTGAGCGATGATTCTCAATATATTACTTCCTTCCTTTTTGATCTTAAAATCAAGTATATTCTTTCCCGGACGAATTAAAATTGATAGATATAAAGGAATGTTATTTTTAGAATCATGAATTTTTTTAAAAAATTCTTTTAGACGATCTTTCGACATTATAAAAACTAAAAAACTAAAAAATAATAAAAAAATCTATCATTCATATCTATTAAATTTTTTTTAATTTATGACTTGAGATTAAAAAAACATTATAAAAAACTAAAAAAAAAAAAAAAATCACTATAAAGAAAAATGACTGTAGTTTTAAAAACATTTGAATTAAGAACAAAGGCGTATTGCGATGTAATTAATATAACTCAGCAAGTTCAAGATGCGTTAAACAAGAGTAATGTTAAGGATGGCATTGTTAACGTCCATGTCGCCGGCTCTACCGGAGCTATTTCAACTATAGAATACGAACCAGGATTAGTTAAACACGATATCGAAAATTTTCTCGAAAAAATAATTCCATACGATTATAATTACAAACATCACCAAACATGGGGAGATCATAACGGTTCAGGCCATTTAAGGAGTTTTCTTCTCAAGACATCTCAAACATTCCCATTTCAAAATAAGAAATTGATTTTGGGCACGTGGCAAAATATTATCTTTATCGAATGCGACGAAAAAGCGAGATCTAGAACGATTTATTGTCAATTCATAGGAGAATAGAGATGAGTTTTAATCGCTTATAAAGGAAAAATTACACGCTTTTTTTTTTTAAAAAACTTTCAAACTCGTTTATTACATTTTTATAACTTTCTCGATAATGAATAACCTTCATTTTTTTTTTTATATTTTGAATGCATTCATTTAATTTCGTTTCAAATGCGGGAATTTTCTCAAAAAATCCATCTTTTATATTCTTTTGATAAATTAAATTCTCTAAAAAATTCTTGTTTTCGTTAATCAAATTTGATCATCCTTTTAACTTAAAGTCTGATTAAAGACGCATTATTTATATTAAAAAATACGAATGTCATGTTAGTAATATTAAAATCGAACGAATGGGATATAAATATAAAAATTCATGTTAACAATTATAAAAAAATTAAAGTGGTTTTTTTTTCAACAATATTTTATTAAAAGGTTTTTATATTGTTATTAAATTCTATAAAAAATAAAAAATAATTAAGAACTTAATGTGAGATAAATGAAAAATATAAAAGTCATTATTAGTGGTCTCGATAATGCCGGAAAGACCAGCATTCTAACTGCTTTAGATAAAAAATTTGACTTTCAAAAGGACATAATAGAGCTCAAGCCAACTATTAGGATTGAATACCATAAAACGGTTTTTTTGGGTAATACTTGTTACTTTTGGGATATGGGCGGACAAAAAAAATACAGGGAAATCTACAAAAAAAAGGAAGATCTCTATTTTTCTGAAACCGATTTACTCATTTATGTCATAGACATTCAAGATAAAGAGCGATTTGAGGAATCACTTAATTATTTAAATTCAATATTAGCTTTTTTTATTAAAAATAACATGGATGTCCCAATTATTATCTCGTTTCACAAATACGACCCTGAACTTAAAGGATATCCCGAATTAAACGAAAATATTATCGAATTAAGAGAATATATTATAGAGAAATATCCGTCTTTTCAAATTTTACACCAACAAACATCCATTTACGATATAATCTCAATAATTCAATTAATTTCTTACGGCCTTTCTATTTTTGATAATAAGTTTTTCGAACTTTCCTTATTATTAGAAAAATACCTAATAGAGTTTAACTGTTCTTCTCTCATTATTTTTGATAAAAATGGAATTATTATAACTGAATACTATAAAGACGAAATAAATCCTAATTTATATGTTCAATTAATAGAATTAATTAAAGAGCATCTCTTTTTACTGAAGAGAATACAGGAAGAGGATTATAAAGAAGATTATAATTTTACTTCCATGGAAAATAATATGTTGTCGTATTTACATAGATTAGAATTTAAAAAAGAAATATTTTTCGTATCTGTACAAATCAAAGAAGAATTAAAAGACATGTTGTTAGAAAGGTTTTCAGATTTTCTCGTTGAATTAACCAATATTATAGAATCACTATTGTCTTGATTCTTGAAATTCGTTTAATAGCCTGCGAACAATTTTTTCGCTACCACAAGAGGGACATTTTTCAGGGAAAAAATCTGCGTCCGAATGCTCGCGAATTTCAACTTCTAACTTATCTTCGTGTTTTTTTTCCATGAATAATATTTGGTTTTTGAGGATTTAAGTTTTTTGTTTCAATTGGTTGGTAGAATTGGAGGATACGGGAATTGAGATGTGTAATAAGAAATAAGCTACATCTTTTGGAGGAAATTTACTTGATAAGCTAAATAAGTTGGATAAAACACAAATGATTTATTAGCTATTCTTTAATAAACATACTCCATTAATAATAAAAAAAATTAATATTGAAGTAGTGATTTAAAAGTCTAAGTAATGATGTAAAAATTATTATAATTACTTATATCTTAATACTCAAAAATTTAATAACCAAGAATATGTCGGATGAGGAGAAATTTAATATTAATATAGGTGAGAAGAATGAAAGAGAAAATATATATATATAGTGTTGGAATGACCAATTTTGGTAAATTCCTTGAAAAAAGCATGAAAAAATTTACCGGTGAAGCACTTCAAGCATCTCTTGATGATACTAATGATAATTTAACAAAAAATGAGATAGAAGCCGCTTGGTTTTCCAATTCTGGCTGGGGGATGCGAGATAATCAACATTGCATTCGTGGACAAGTAGCACTTTCTGCCAATGGCATTGAAAAAATACCCATGACGAATGTAGAAAACGCTTGTGCAGGTGGAAGCACAGCTCTTCATGGTGCGTGGACAGCTATAAAAGCAGGGCTTTATGATTGCACACTTGCGATTGGAGTTGAAAAAGTGTACCATGAAAATCGAAAATTAATGATGCAAAGCTTTATTTCGGGAACAGATGTGGAAAGAACTACTGATATGATCAAGTATCTAAAAAAAACAAGCTGAAAAAAGGAAAAAAAGAGAAGCTAGAAAGCAAGGCGCCGATGTAAAGAAAGAAAAAAATGGAGGTCATTCAGCTTTTATGGATTTATATGCCGCTGCAGCTCGTCTCCACATGAAAAAGCATGGCACTACACAAAGACAATTAGCTGTTGTGGCTGCAAAGAATCATAATAATTCGACATTGAACCCTTTAGCTCAATATACTTTTCCAATGACTGTGGAAGAAGTTTTAGGGGATTATCAAGTCGCTTATCCTCTAACAAGGTCAATGTGTGCTCCTGTTGGAGATGGGTCCGCAGCTGCAATACTATGTTCTGAAAAATTCTTAAAAGAACACCCTAATGATAGAGCCATCCTTATTCGCGCATCAATTCTTCAATCGGGGTCTTGGGGGAAAGATACGATTAGTAATAGATCAGCTACAGCTGCCTATAAAATGGCTGGTCTTGGTCCCGAAGATATAAATGTTGTAGAAGTACATGACGCTACTGCTTTTGGCGAAATCCATCAAATTGAACAAATAGGGCTATGTCCTGTTGGAAAAGGCGGTGAATTTTCAGAAAGTGGAGCAACATCACTTAATGGTAAGATCCCTGTAAACCCAAGTGGAGGATTGATATCGCGTGGACATCCAATTGGTGCATCTGGTTTAGCACAAATATATGAATTGGTAACACAATTACGTGGAGAAGCAGGAAAAAGACAAGTCAAAGAATCTAAATTTGCCTTAGCTGAGAATGGTGGCGGAAATATTGGACCCGGAGAAGCTGCCATGTGTATACATATATTAGAGAAAATATAAGACATTAATTATTATTATTTTTTATATATGTTCAAATTTAAAGCATTAGTATCAGAAAAACCTTTCAAAATGTTTTAGTAATTTTAGTTAAAAATTTAAAAAATTTATTCTACTTTTAAAATTTCTCTTGCCTTATCAATTAATTTTTCTTTCTTCTTGCGATGTTCTTTGATATATTTTAACACTTTTTCGATGCAATCTCGCTTATGTTCGCCGCATAATAATTCGCCTTTCACGCATTTCTCGAAATCTTCTGCTAATTTATCATCATCATCTTCAAAATGATACATTAAAATCTTATAAATCATGCATTTCTGCGGTTCACCTCCAAGCTCTTGTTGTTCTTTCTTATTTCTACGCCCTCCTGTTACCGCTCCTTTAATCTTTTTTTCTATTGATTCAAAAGATTCGTTGAAAGTGAAATAACTATTAGGATTTCTTTTTGACATCTTATCAGATCCATCTAACCCCGGTAATAATTTGTGATAAGTAGCTCCCGGTAAGAAAAATTCCTGCTGAATGATCTTTCCATTCTTTTTTATTTCTTTGTAATACCTGCGAGTTAAATCTCTGGTAAGTCGGATGTGAGGATCTTGATCGATACCAACCGGAACCACTGTTGGTTGCACACCATCCAAAACCTGTGGAAGGATAATATCGCCTACTTGAATCAACGCTGCTAAATAGAGTCCGAAAGGTTTCTCTCCATAAATTGCATTAACCATATTTAGCGTTAATAATCGTCCTACCTTGAAGCATACATCTTTTACTATATCTTCCTTACTCTGCCTCCAAATGTACGCCTTTTTTGGCGAAGGATCTAACCCTAGTGCTAATATATCCGCAAGGTTGTCAACAGATGTTTCTCCTGCCTCTTCGTAAGGAATTCCGTTGTCTTCCCACGATTCAATATCTGCGATACAATAATAGGCTTTTCCCCCCAATTTTTGGAATTCCACGATCTCCAATGCTGTGGTTAATGTCCCCAAGTGAAATGGTCCTGACGGTTTTATCCCGCTCATGACTGCCCACGGTTCCTTTTTTTCCACTGCTTTAAAGATATCCTCTAACGATCGGTGCCCAAAGATAATTTTACGTCTAATAAATCTATTTTTTAATAATTTTTGCCGCATTATATCGGATATTCGCTCAATTCCGAACTCATTTATTAGTCTTTCATAATCTTCATCTAAAATATTTGAAGAGCTCCAAGGATCCATTTTTATTTTAAACTCAATTTTTTTTTGATTTTAAAGAATTAGTTATTAAAATATTTACAAGCTAAAAAATTTTAGATAATGAGAATAAGAAATGTCAACAAAATGAAGATCTTAAGGGACTTAATATAAACTTTTTAAGTTGCTAATTAACTTACACACTAACCGATTTTAAATGAGAAGGAATTTTAATTAGTAGCGAAGAGCCTTTGATTATTTCGAAAAAATTAATGATATAATTACCCCCAAATGTGTGGGTGTGTAC
>JAUWRB010000067.1 GCA_030610785.1 Promethearchaeota archaeon
TCTAGTACTGAAAATGATACGTGATGGAGCAACATTTCAAAAGATATTAAACGAATATCCAAGGCTTACTGAAGATGATATTAAAGCAGCTCTCGACTACTCTGTTTTTATTGTTGATCATCCTGAGGAAGAGATAATCGATATTTGAATAAAAAGAAATCTTCTGAGTTGTTTTCATATCGATTTGTCATAATAAACAACTCGTAGATGCGAGGGACACTTCTAAGATCTGTTCCGAATGCCGCCGCCTAAGAGTCGATTACGCCGATAAAATAGATGCCAACCGTTCCGCCGCAAACAGCAAGGATTTCACTTGCTCGCACCCGATCCATGGCGGGCTTAAGAAAGAAAAGTTCCGCTTGGACGCAGACTTAAACGCTGCCCGCAACATAGCGCTATCCCCGCCTTTAGTTCGGTCTCAGACACCTTCTCTCCCGACTCCCGCTATAGCTTGACATCTAAAATCAAAAAAGAAACTTTCAAAAACAAAAATAAAAATTTCAGACAACCTATATGGTTGCGCTGAAGGTATTGATTCGTATACCATCCCATCCGTCTGTCCGCAGACTGTAAACGAATTTATACTAGATGATCGAATTAATTTTGGAATAATATAAATTAAAAAAAAATAATCGTATATAGCTTATTGACATCACTTACAATTGATCTAGAAAAAATTGAATTCTTAATTTCAAAAGGCAATTATGAAAATGCCGCTGAAGAAATATTTGGATTAATAGAGAGCACTTTATATAAATCTGATAAAGAACTAATATATAAGTCTCTAAATTTATTAAATCTAATTTGCGACAAGACACCCTCAATTTCGTTGAAATCCGTAAAAATGATAGAATCAATTATCAACGATTCTGATTCTTGGATTAGATTAGTATCGTTAGAGATTTTATATCAGATTTCAATGTATCGACCAAATTTGTTAATAGAACTAATGAGCAAAATCCGGGATAGATTATTTGATCAAGATGCTTCTGTAAGGAGGTTAACTGTAAAAATTATTGGTACTTTAATCTTATCGTTGCATATAGATTTAGAAGTACTTCAAGATTTAATTGATGAATTCATCGAAAAATTAATGGACAATGATTGGAAAGTAAAATTACATGTCATAAAAACTTTACAAAAGATAATAAATCAAGATTTCACTAAAATTAGAGATTTAGAGCCATTATTCTCAATAGTAATTGTTAATCTAAGAGATGACGATGACGACGTTGCTAGGGCGGCCGCTGAACTTTTAAAGACAATCGGCACTTATTTTCTTTCTAAAGAAAAAATACTAAATATTTTATTAAATCTACTCTACAATGAAAAATCACGGGTAAAAGAATTAATAATTTGGCTGTTTGGGGAGATAGGTAATGAAAAGTCATCAGAAATAATTTCTATAATTCCTAAATTAATTAATCTCTTAAAGGAAAATGATTACCGTATTCAAATAAAAGTAATTGACACGTTAGTAAATATTGCTGAAAATAATCTAGACCAAATTTGGGCTAATTTAATACATTCTTTATTAGATACTGCCGATATTGAATTCCGTAATAATTTAATAAATGCCCTTTATCATCTTAGTCAAAACAATCTCTCTGAAATTCTTCCTTATTTATTTGAAGAATTAGAGAGCCCTTCTGAAAATATTAGGGAAGGTATAGCTTTGATATTTAGGCGTCTATTTGAAGAATATCAAATAGAAATTGAAAACGAGATAACAAGAATACTTTATAAATTAGAATCGAAATATTGGAGGGAAAGAAAAAAAGGAATAATTTTATTAGATAATATTTGTCATATTTTAAAAAGTAAAAAAATTGCTGTCTGGATTGACATAGAATTAAACAAAATCTTAAAAACTGAAGAGGATCCTAGCGTAAAAGATGAAATTATTTACTTATTAAAAAATATTAAAGCAAGTTTTAAAGGTATTGATGAAAGCATTGAAAAAATAAATAACGAATTATCTTTATTACAAATAAAAATCCATGAATTTCGTAAAATTCCTGCTCAATTTAGAGAGAAATTGACTTTTTATATAGAAGAATTCAGATTTAATAGTACAGAAATTCAGTTAAATAAAATGTATAGTGGAGTTATGAAAAAAATTAATGTTTTTCACGAAAAAATTAACAGATTTGAATATAAAAGATTAGCTTTTGATTTATTGGAAGAATGGGAAGAAACCAAGATACAAATAATTGACGAATTAAGTATCATTAAGGGCTTTATTTCTGAAATCTGTGAGGCTAAAAAAACAGAATATGTTTCAAACTTAGACAATAAAATAGGTGTAATGGATAATCGAATTAACATTTTAAAAGCAAAATTTGACCATATTAAAAACTATAAGTTAAGAGTTGATTTGAATGAAGATAAAGACCTTGAGGAAAATTTTGCGTATATATCACAAATTAGGAAAAGTTTATTCATATTAGATGGTGATATACGAGAAATTTTAATTCAAAATTTAGAGTTTAACGACAATTTCGAAGGCCTTTTAAGAAAATGGATAGGTATTAAAATTGAAATTCAGGAGTATTTGAACGATCTGGATGGAGAAATAAAAATTATGAAAGAAAATATAATAAGCTATCATTATCAAATTAAAAAGTCTTCTGAAATCCCTGATCGTGAAAAAATTAGCGGATTAAATAACGAACTAGCTTTTCAACTTCTTCAAGGGCACTTTCAATCAATTATATTTCAAGGAATAGAGGGAATCAAGAAATGTAACGATAATTTTAAGATTTTAAACTCAAAACTGGATTTCATGATAAAAAAAAAGGAATTTACTAACGTGAAAAAATTAATCGAGATGAATTCTATTCAAATACAAACCTTTATTGAGGAAACTGAAAAACAGATGGATAGAATTATAAGAAAAGAGAAAATATTCCAAGATAATAATGTTTTTACCTTATTTGTCCGTCCGTATATTAATAAATTTGACGCTTCAAAAGAATTATTAATAAATAAATTAAAGAGTTTTATTCGGAAGAATGAAAATAAACTATACTTATATCAATTAAAATATTATTTAAAAGTCATGAACCCAATCAAACTTGAATTGTTATCAACTAATATTGGATTTACGATAGAGCAATTAAAAGAATTAATTCTTAAATTCATTAATAAAGGTAAATTGAACGCAAAAATCATTAAAGATTCTCTTTATTCACAAAAAATTGAAGAGGGAATCCCTGATTTGAAAGAAATTAAATTTTTTAAGAAAATCAAGACAATAGGAACTCGTATTGAACTACATTTTAAATTGAGTAACCCTTCAAATTATAATTACAAGGATATACAAATATTTTTAAAATTTTCTTCTTCTCTAAAATTTTTAAAAAAAGAGAGTTTTCCTAAGATTCTTTATTTAAACGAATTAAAGCAAGGAAATATTTTCAAATTTTTCTATGTTTTAAAACTTGATAAAAACAAAAAAAAAGATTTAGCAGAACCGAATATTAATAAAATTGAACTTATTTATTATTTTAAAGACCCATTTAATATTAACAGAAAGACAATAAAAGAAATCGACATTTTAATTCCCTGAGTTTTTTTATCATTCTTTTATTTTTCCATTGAGTTTTATTACAATTTTTTTCAGTTCGTTAAGAGCTTTATCAATTAATTCTTCTCCATTATCAACATTAAAACAAGTGATTGAAAGTTCAATTTCTACAGCAAGACCAATTCTGGGATGAGTTTTAATCCATAATTTAGGATATTTCTTTTCCAGTTCAGATACCAGAGGGGCTATTTCACTTTCTCCAATACCAGAAAAATTAAATCCTTTCTCTAAAAATTTTCCTTTTTTTTCTTTTAATATTGGTTGAATGGTAAGGGCGAATATCTTTTTCATTTCAGCGGGTACTCCTGGCAGACAATAAATTATAGTATCGATTTCTATAATTTTTACTCCTGGGGCGGTTCCTCTGATATTTGGTAATGGAATAGACCCTCTAGGTAAAAATGCCATTTTTTCCCTTTCTTTTGTCATCCCCTCAAGTTTTAGAATGCCTTGCTTAAAAGCCTGAGCGTAGGCTTTTTTTATAGAATTATAAGCATGTTCATTTAATTCAAGTTCTCGATTTAAAGCTAAACTAACGCCTTCTAAAGTCATATCATCGAATGTCGGGCCTTAGATTTAAAGAACTTTAACTTCTTTAATTAATCCGCCCGAAGTTATGACAATGTCAGGTTCACGATTAAGAATTTCTCGTAATGCATTTGAAATTTCTTCTAATTCGTCCCCTATTGTCGTTATTCTTTTGATGTTATGACCATATTTAGTTATCCTTTTTGCCATCCAATTAGAATTTGTATCCTTAGTTTTTCCAATTAGAATTTCATTTCCGATCATTAAAAGTTCGATTTTCATGACAAAATCTATCTCAAAAATTTTCTAAAATCATTGTTTAATTTTAATAAAAAAACAATTCATTTCATTTTATTTTATTTAACAATTTGTTTTTGAAAAGTTGATATTTTTAAATTCATTTCTTTTTTTTTAAATTAAACCGTTTATTACTTAGTTCGACAACCCTCCTTTAGATAATTCTTTAGCAAATGAATCTAATGCCCTCATTAACATTCCAAATAATTGATTCTCCATCGTTGGATCGAACACACGATTAAAAATAACCGTTCCAGTATCAATAAGAATCCAAATATCGAGTAAAACTTTACCCAACTATAATCTCTCTTATTAATTTTTTACATTTGAGTTGTCGGTTTTTTTTTTTACTTTTTCATAAACGAAAAATTAAAACACTTTTTTTCACAAATTTTATAAATGTAGAATGAAAATTTAAATGAACGAATAAAAAAAAAAATAATTAATAAATTGATGAAAATGTCGAATGAAAAACCTAAACAGCCAAGGCTCAAGGGATTTGCCAAGTTCGCAGGTACTCTTATCGATTCCGTTAAAGACACGCAAAAATTTAAAGATATCATCATGGGATTAAGGACTCGTGTTCTCTTCAGTAATGAAGAAAATAATTGGGCCGCTTTAATCTCTATCAGCCACGATAAGATAACGGTTGAAGGGATAAAAAAGGGTCCCAAGTTTGATATAAAAAAAGTGGGGCTAAAATTGCGCGCATGGGCTTGGTGGGAATTCAAAAATTTAGAGTACATGATGAACGCAAGTACCTGGAGCACTTTAAAATGGATTAAAAAAATGGGTGGAAGAAAAACAAGAGGAGCGTCACAAATAGCAATTATAGGTCAAATTTTAAGGCTCGCTAGATCTTCTTAAAAGACTGAATAAAAAAATTCATTTTAACTCTGGTGAATCTATTACTTTTTTTATAGCGAATTATTCTTTTTTCTTTTTTTTAAAACTCAACTTCGAAAGTTGGGATTATAAATATTAAAAATTATTAAACTTCTTTATTAGTCATGTCTTCTCATTTTAACTTTAATTTTCCCGTTCGCGAACCCGAGTAGTTCTGCGACCTGCGAATTTAAGTTAAAATGAAATAAATTATTTCCACTATATAAAAACATTTAAATATAACTTATTCATAATATTCTAACTAATATCTACTAAAAACTTGTAAAAATCCTTAAAAAATGTAAAAATTTTTAAATAAAAAATAAAAAAAATAATAAAAAATGAAATAATTATGTCTCTAAAAAAAGATTTAAGCGAATGGGAAATAGCATCTACAAAAAAAATGATGGGCTATGGTTTTGGTTATATTGTAGTCAATTATTTACTATTGTATGGTTTATCACAAATGGACTTTTTTTACCGGAACGCGGTTGGTCTAAGTGGCTTTTTAATTTTTTTGGCAACGGTCATTTTCGCAATTTGGAACATGGTAAATGACCCATTGTTAGGTTATATTACGGATAAGCCCAGGAAATGGACGAGAAAGTATGGATTGCGTGCTCCTTGGATAATCGTTTCTACTGCTCCGATGTTTATATTATTTATCCTTATCTGGACGCCACCAATGGGAGATGAAATAATTATATTTATATACTTGGTAATCATAATATGTCTCTTTGACACTTTTTTCTCCATTTATAATGATCATCTATATGGTGGATACACAAATCAATTTCCTAGTGAATACGAACGCAGAAGATCATTTGCAATAATGACGGTAATGTTATTTAGTATACTAATAATAATGCAGGTTTTGACTTCAGTGATTTTAGGAGGAAAGGAATATGAACAACCAGCGTATCTCACTAATGCAATAATAATGATAATACTCTTGGTCATTTTCTCTATTCCTGTTTTTCTCGCAGTACGCGAATCAAAAGAGATGAAAGAGATGTTCATTAGTACGTATGAGGCTTCTGAAAAAGCAAGTTTCATCAAGGTGACAAAAACTGCTCTTAAACAAAAAAATTTCCGGGTATCTCTCCTCGGCTACACAGTTCAGGTAACAGCTACAACCTTATGGAACGCAGCCCAGCTCTACCTTTTTGTCGATGTATATGGATTATCCATTGCAACCCAAACATTGCCATTATTAATAGGTATTCTAGCTGTTATAGGATCGGTCCCCTTTTGGTATAATTATACTAGGAAACACGATTTCAAGAGAACATATTGGTTATGCTTTTTATTACATGGTCTTTCTTTCATACCCTTTTTATTCATAACTGATTTAGTATTCCATACCATATTCTTTATATTCATGATGATTTTTTACGGAGGGGAGGTTACAATGCTAATGCCAGTTGCTTCGGACACTTATGACGAAGTTGCTGTGGAGATGGGACAAAGACAAGACGCGACATTTGTGGGAATTAGGAACTTTTTCTTCCGCATAGCCTTTTTAATTCAAGCGTTCGTTTTCTTTATGATATTAGTCTTGGTGACGGATTATGTTCCAGCCGAAGCACAACTGGCGGATTTCGCAGGTCAATCCTCTGAAGCTAAATTGGGGATTCGAGTTATGGGAGCATTGATTCCAGGTCTTTTATTCATTGTGATGAGTTTAATCTTTAAAAAATACTATACTCTCGTAGGAGAAGAAAAAGCAGTAATGATAAAAAAACTCAAAGAAGCGGGCCTCTATCGTGCGTGAAGTTTTAACTAAAATCGTATAAATAAAAAAAAAAAAACTAACTCAAAAAATTTTTAATATTTTTTTTTAATTTTAATAAAAACACATTTCATTTTATCTTTTTTAACAATTTGTTTTTGAAAAGTTGATATTTTTAAATTCATTTTTATTTTTGATGATAAATAAAACGTGAGATTTAAAGATAAAGGATGACAATCGAAATAGATGATAGTGGAACGGGCGACCTAATTGGCAATGCTTTTATTGGTTTTTTAAGAAAAGAAACTGGAGAATTAATTTTTAGGACAATTCCAGTGGATCTTTATGACGAAATAAATTGGAAAAATAAAATGCCTTATAGAATAGTTGTTGAATTAGTCAAAGATGCTTTAATAGAATTAAATTTTCAGAAAAACAAGGAAAAAATACAAATTTGTAGAGGAGACATTTTTGACCAAGTAAGGACCTATTTTAACGAAGAAGGCATTAATCACGAGCCCGCGATTATTGAAGGGAAGCTACAAGATGCGGTGGAAGGCAAATTAATTAACCATCTTAGAAAATTGGGAGTAAAATCAAAAAAATTAACGAAAGAAAGTGGTGCGAGAAGATTTTTCGTTCTTTTTAATTGGCTATGTTATGATTTCTATAATAGGGAAAAATACGTGAAAACAGGATTTCCTGCTTGGAATAAAGTATGGCGCGAGAGAGGTATTGAAAAATATAAAAAATTGAAGCGTTCGAGTTATAAGAATTATTCAAAATAAAAAATATAACTTCAAATGCTAACAAAAAGAAAATCATATTAAAGATTTAAATTAATTGAAATTTATTGTTTATTATGAGAATTTTTGTGATTATTTTTGATACTCTAAGAAAAGACCATTCTGGAAAAACTTATGGAAACGAATGGATAAGCACTCCTAATTTCGATGCTTTTGCCAAAGATTCAATTGTTTTTGAGAAAGCCTATCCCGAATCTTTACCAACTATTCCTGTTCGTAGAGCAATTCATACGGGGATTCGCACTTTTCCTTTTAATCACGAGAATTTAAACTTTCGCACCGATGATATTGTAGAAGCTCCGGGGTGGTGTCCCATCCCCCCTAATCAAACACAAATTGCCGAATACATGAATAAAAAGGCATTCATTACTTCCTTTATTACTAGTACATATCATCAATTTAAACCGAACATGAATTTTCACCTTGGTTTTGACGAGTGGCATTTTATACGAGGTCAAGAATTTGATAAATACAAAGCGCGAATGAAAGCACGAACAAAACGTGAAATTTCTCAAAATGTTAAAAAACATGTTGCTTCTAAAACAAAAAGAAATAGCCCTAGTCTACAACTGCAAAAACTTTTATTAAAAAGATACTTTGCTAACATTCAATATCGAGAAGTAGAAGAAGATTATTTTCCTGCGTTAACTTTTAAGAAAGCTATAGAAAGCGTTAAGGAAAATAAAAAAATTAATAACTTTTTTTGTCTTATTGATGAATTTGATCCACACGAGCCGTGGGATCCGCCCAAGAAATATTTAGATTTATATATTGATAAAAATTATACAGGAAATAAAATAATCCAACCGATATACGGAAAAAATGTAGATTATATTTCTGAAGACGAATTAAAATGCATGAAAGCGTGTTATGCAGGAGAAGTTTCTTTATGCGATTATTGGTTTGGATATTTCATTAATAATTTAAAACAGATGGAATTATACGAAGATTCTTTAATATTTTTAATTAGTGACCACGGACATTGTTTAGGAGAACATGGTGCGATTGGCAAAATTCCACTTTTCATGTATCCTGAACTGGTGGATATTCCCTTAATAATTAAACCACCAAGCGGTTTGGACGGTCCAAAAAGAATTAAAAAGACTCATGTTTATGTTCACGATATTTTACCCACCATTTTTGGATTTTTAGGAAAAAATAAGCCAGAGGCTTTTGATGGCGTGGATCTCTCTTTATTTTTTAACGAAAAAGATCAATTATTAGAAGAACGTGATTACATAACCTGTGGAATGGGTTTATGGACATTATTTAAAAACGATAAATACGCTTTAATTACTTCTAACGATAAATCTCAGCAAAAATTATTCGATCTTTCTAAAGATCCGGAATGGAACGAGAATATAGCAATCAATAATCAAGATATTTATAAAGAATTGTTCAAGATTATTGAAAAAGATGCAAAGAATGAACTTCTCACGGAATTTAAATCGTCTCGTTTTGATAACTTTGCAGATTGGTACGAAAATACTTACAAATTATGAAGTAATTCTTTTCTTGCTTTTTATTGAAAAAAAAATATGGATTTCTTAATCCCTTAATAAATTTTTATTAAATAGATTCCTAGTAGAATTTATAACAAATAATAATATTTTACAAAAAAATGAAGATTGTTATATTCGCGCCTCATCCAGATGACGAGATTTTCGGATGCGGAGGTTCAATTTTAAAATGGCTCCAAGAAGGACACGATGTTCATATTATTTATGTTACTGATAATAGAGCTTGGCTTGAATGGGGTATAAGACAAGAAAGTTTAATTAAAAATGACACTAAACCATTTTTAAATCTCAATGGTGATGATATGGCTAAAATTTGCTTGAAGGAGTCTGAAGATGTTGCTAAAGCTTTTGGTTTTCCTGAAAGTAATGTTCATCTTTTTAAAATTCACGATCAAGAAGCTGTTAATAATATCGATTTAGGTGTATCTTTATCTAAAGAAATCGTTAAGGATGCTGATAGAATAGTTTTGCCAAGTAATAATAATGGACATGTTGATCATCAAGCAACATGTGATATTGCAGTAGGTGTATCAAAAGAATTAAATTTGAAAAATGTTGAATTTTATGTGTATGGAATATATAACGTCTTGAAAGCCCCGAGAGAAAAGCATATTAAAATTAAAATTGTAGAATATCGAGATAAATTATATGAAATCATGAAGAATTATAAGACTCAATTATGTCTCAAGGATACAAGAGCGGGATTTGAAACCATTAAAAGAAAACGAACTGAGAGATTTTGCTTATTTATATTTGAAGATATGGATAAGTTTTATAATTTTTAGAATCATTACTTTTTTTCTTAAAACTTTATAAATTTGCTCCACAGGTCGTACAAATCTTTGTATTAGCGGGCAATTCGGCTCCACAAGCAAAACAAATCATTTTACTGCCATTTTTTGGTTGTTCAAATTCAATTCTAACTTGAGATGGCTCAACATTAATGTTTTTTGGTTCTTGATTGTCTTGAAGTTTGGCGTCTCCTTGGGATTGAAAAATGTCCATGTTGATGTCTTGACTTGTTATTCTCTTAACATATTCATCGTCGTGAGGCGTGATTATCTTATATTCTTTTGGTGCCTCAATTTGTTTAACTCCTATAGGCATTTTTTCAAACTCAGAATCTTCTATTACCTTAATTTCATTTTTTAAATGTTCTTGTTGTGACGAATTTATATCAGTAATTTCGTGTGAGGAGGACTCAACTTCTATAGTAGTAGCACTAGGCTCTTGCTCTTCAATAATTTCATTTGAAGGTATAATATTTTCTATTATTATTTCTTTTCTTTTAGGTTCAGCTATTTTGAATTTTAGGCGTTTTATATGTTCAATAATTTCTTGAGTCTTTTTAATTAACATGTTTCTATAAGAAGCATCTAAGCGTGGTGATTTAGACGCCATTATAGTCATCTCTGTAATTTTAATCCACATTTTAACAGCATCCGGCAAATTATTTTGTCTTTCGAAGTTATTTGCAATTGAAACTTTAGTTCCAAGTTCTTTATTAAACTTTGATATATCCATGAGAAATCTAAATTTTTTTTTATTACTCTAAAACTAACAAATAAATCCAAGTATTTAAAATTGTTAAAATTTTTTACTATAATCGTTCCTTAATTTTTAAAATTAAATCTTCATCTTGATTTAAAATAAATATTAAAATAATTATAATTTTTAGTTAAATAGGAATAATACATTTAAAATCAAATTCAAGATGTCAATTAGACCATTTTCTTCGTTAGAAAAAAAAATTTTAAGAAATATAATTGAAAAAAGTGGGTGGCAAAATAAAGGAATTATTGATAATAATTTGCGTTATAGCATGAAAAAGGATAAAACTCTTTTATTTACTATTAAGCATCCAATCGTTTTACCCTTGCACTTAAATATACCCTTTGAAGTTGCTTTTTTCCGAGTATCTCTTGCGTTTAAATTCTGGAATTTAAGCCAAAAAATGTCAATGATTATCCTTGATCTCATGAAAAAACTTAAAAGTTTATCGTCTCAAATTTCAATGAAACACGACTTACCCATAAAGGGAAAAGAGAGTTCAATTCTAAATATGATGAATTCAATAATTCCAGATAAAATAATTGATGAAAACGAAAGGGCGTGGTTAAATCGCATTCGCGTATCATTAATGAATAAAAGAGATCAATTTAAGGCTTTAAATAAAGAAAAAGTCAAGGCTATAGTTGAAATATTAAAATTATCAGGATTGGAGCCCACTTTTAAACAGCCTTGGGAATTATGTAAGGGATTACCAAAAATTAGAACTTCTGAAACCTTATTTTTTTCTAACGATGAATTATATGACGAGTTTTTTATACTAGAGAAAGGGGGATATTTCACTTATTTTAAAGATCTCATGTATAATAAGTTTTATATCAGAAGTTCATTTGATAGCTATACTCCTTGTATTTTAAACGATGTACTTAACGATGTATCTGATTTTAAAATAGAAACTCTTGCAAAGAACTGGATAATGTTTGCTCGATTAATTTTGAATTCATTAATTGAAATCATAGATACCGGTAATATTAATCAAAATGAATTAGTTCAATTTAAGCCAGAAAAAGAATTAAATAGTAATAATTTCGAGTCAGATAATAATTTTCCATTTTCAGCTTTACATTATGAAAGTATTATTTCAAAACAATTATTTCCTATTCATAATGACTTGTTTAATACTCCCCCAACGAATTTCGAGGTTATTAAAACATTAAATCATTATACAAACGCAGAGGAATTAATAAAAAATTATAATTTTAAAGAAGCTACCAATCTTTTAAACGAATCTCTAATAGTGTTTAATAAAAACCGTCAATCAAAAATCGTTGTCTCAATTCTATTATTATTAAGAAAAATCGCTTCAAATTTAAGTCAACACGATATTGCGATAAACTACTTACAAAATGCATTAAATACGGCCAAATCTGGATATGTCCCGATAGAATATATAGTCAATATTCATTACGGGTTAGGGAAGACTTTTTTTCAAATAAAAGATTATAATAAAGCTTTAGATCATTTCAATGTGATAATTAAATTCTTAGAAAATGAAAAAGTATCCCTTAATAAGGAAGAATTTTCAGGGATGGCGTATCTATATATTGGTTTAATTAATTTAGAACAAAATAATGTTTCTGAGTCAAAGCGAAATTTTAGAAAATCATTAGATCTTGGTAATAATTGTATTAAAGTAAAGTTAAAATATTATTTACTGCGCGCAAGATATTTTAAGGACAAAGGACAAAACTATCTCTCTCAAGCTCAAAAACTAATGAAATTGGGAATAAATTCAGTTGGGCTTGTATTTAACAACAATAAATATCAAAATATCTTGATAGACTTAGTTTTAGAATTGACTGAGTTCTATCTTCATTACCACATTGATTCTAAAAAAGCAAATTATTTATTAACTCGAATAAAAAATGAAGTTACTTTTGATAAAAAAGAATTAACAGGAATGCATAAAGCTCTCAAGTGGAATTTATTAATGAGTAATTATTATAGCTTATTTGAAAAAAATAATGAGAAAAGTAAATATTATTTAAAACAAAGCGAAATCTTAAGAGCCCAACTAAAGAATATTGGTGTCCTAAATTGAGAAACAGAAAATAATTTTTTAATTATTTGCGTTTATAAGAAGCTCGCTTGGCTCCAAGGCTATCTTGCTGCCCTCCATAGCGACCATCAACAATTCGCTGTTTATACAGTGCTCTATATCGTCGTCTGGGAGGCTTCTTCTTTTTGGAGTTAACTCCTGTTCTTTTTATCTTCGGGGTCTGTTGGCGGACTTTTCCTGCCTTTGTTAACGAACCGTGACTTCCAGGCATTTTTATTAATAATTTTTTTTAATATTAAATATATTTATAAAAAGAATTAATACTTGCTAAAATTTATAATTAACTTTTCTGCTTTAATGATTCCGCATTTTTCAATTAAATTTTTCAATCTATTCTTATAATAATTAAAAATTGGTCTACAATTTCCTTATTACTTTTTATTTCTATTTATTATTAGAAATTAAATCTTTAATTAAAGAAAAAAAATTGAAAAATGGCATGTCAAATAAAAAAGCTAATAAAGAAATTAACGATTTAGTAGAAGAAA
Source organism: Promethearchaeota archaeon (assembly GCA_030610785.1). Taxonomy (GTDB): domain Archaea; phylum Asgardarchaeota; class Lokiarchaeia; order Sigyniarchaeales; family SOKP01; genus JAUWRB01. The sequence continues at coordinate 13,474 of JAUWRB010000067.1, forward strand.
AAATATTATATGGAGAAGATCTTTTAGTATGTTTCGCCTGTGGAGCTAAAATAAAAAAAAATACTAATATTTGTCCTTATTGCAAGACTAAACTAGATAGAAGGAATTCTATTTTGAAATAATAAATAATTGTTTTAATTTTTGAATTAAATTTTAAAGAAATGTATAGTTCTTTTATTTTGGTATAAAGAATAATAGGAAAACATATTAAAATTAAAAAGCAATAGATTAATTCTATGACAATGAGCCGCCAAAACATTAAAAGAAAAAATAATGTGAGCCTTTTGGCTTTAATTATTATTATTATTGCTACGATTTTTTCCTTAATGTTTTCATTTTTATTTATAATTGTTTGGTTGATTTTTATTCCTTTAATATTAATATTCATTGTCATTTTTAAAGGAGCATCCCATTATTTCTGGGAATCTCAAAAGTATTGTCCTAGATGTAA
>JAUWRB010000009.1 GCA_030610785.1 Promethearchaeota archaeon
ATATAATTAAGAAAATTAACTCAGCAGTTTTTCCAGGTTATCAAGGAGGTCCTTTAATGCATATCATCGCAGCAAAAGCTGTTACTTTTCATGAAGCTTTGCAACCTAGTTTTAGAAATTATATTAAATCTGTTCTTGCTAATGCAAAAATTTTATCAGAAACTTTATAATTTCTCGTATGAGCTATATAATTTGTTAAAAAGTAAAAACATGTACAAAAATTTTAACGATTTAATCTCTAAAAATAAATTATGATTAAATAAATAATAAAAATAAAATTTTTAATCTCTAAAAATGAATTATAATTAAATAAATAATAAAAATAAAATTTTTTGATAAGAAATAAAAAGGTATGAGATAATATTATGAGCGATCCTTTCTTTCAAGATTCAGAAAAAAAAAAAGAAGAAGAAATAAAAAAAAAAGAAGATAAAAAACCGACAATTTTAAAAAATCCTACTAGGCCTACTATATCAACGCCTCAAAAAATTCAAAAGGTTAAAGAAAAACACCTTAAAAATGAAAAAGGAAAAGTTAAAACCAATAAGCCTGAAATAAAAAAATCTAAATCAATAAAAATAGTAGCATGTACTAATAGACAACGAATTACAGCTAATATATTATATATCTCTATTGTTATTGCTTGTTTAATTACAATTACTGGAGGTATTTGGGCAGTAGCAGATATATTTATGATTACTGGAAAATTGCCCTTATTTTTATCCCTTAGTTTTGGATACCAGATAGCTATTATAGGTGGATTCTTAGCTGGTTTCTTTTTTTTAATAATTTTCTTTTACGGTTTATTTAAAAAAGGAGTTAAAATTTTAATAAAAATAATTTTTAAATCGAAAGAAATCGAAGAAGAATATGAAAATAGAAAAATAGTGAAAATAATTATTGGCCTACTAATGCTGAGCATATTTGCAATAATAATTGGAATTATTATTTCTATTGTTATAGATTTACTTATAGGTTCTTCTGATACATTATCGTTATTATCTATTTTTGGAGCCTTTGATTCTACTGGACCGTTTGTTTTATTTTTAGGTATTTTTTTACTTATAATGAACGCTTTAGCTTTTGCGCTGAATTATTTATGGTATAACGGTTATTATTTAATTTTAAAGATGATTGGGGATTTAGAAGCCGAGGATTAATTAAAAACCTTTTTTCTTAATAATTTTTACATTTTAAATTAGAAAATTATTACTCTTATTCTACTTTTATTTGAATTTATTTTTCAATTAATTAAATCGATTTGATTTAATTTTTACTCTCATGAGAAATGGACTTAAAAGTTGGAATTATTTTTAATTATCTTCAATTTCCTGATGTTTCAAAATTTCCTTTCGTCATTAATAAAAGAAAAGACGGGATTTTCGTGAAGAAAGGTCTATTTGTTTACACGAAATCCGTTGAAGGTTTTCTAATTGGTAGGATCGAAAAGATTCTCTTATTAAACGAATATTTTTCCGATGCTTTAACAATTAAAGCTTATAATAACGATAATAATCCTAATATATTGAAAGGACTTTTTCCTAGCGATGATTTTGAGTTTGCAATCGCATTTGTAAAAAATCTTGGAATAATTAAGTTCAAGGAGGAAAATAAGAAAGAAATAAAAACAATTCAACGAATGACTTATCCTGCAAGTCCGGGAGCGGAAGTTTATTTGGTAAAAGAAGATCTCCTTAATAATTTCCTTGGACTCGATTTAAACAAAGGATTAAATTTAGGAAAATTAAAAGTTTCAAATATCGACGCTAATATTAATATGGACCGATTATTGAACAAACATTTTGCGATTTTAGCAATTTCTGGAGCAGGAAAAAGTTATTTAACTTCAATTCTTATTGAAGAATTATTATTAAGGGATGATACTTGCGGTACTCCTGCGATTATATTAATTGATGTCCATGGGGAATATACTTATCTTAAAGATGTCCCAGAGCTAAGGAATATTGTAAAAATACAAGACACTTCGTATTTTCAAATCGCTGTACCAAAATTGAACGCTTGGTCGTTTAAAAAATATCAAGAACAAATATCTAATGTTCAAGTGCGTGAACTTTCTAAATATATTCAGAAATTAAAAAAGGACGAGGGGAAGAAAGGTCGTTATTCTTTACACGATTTAATAGAACTCATTGAGGAAGATAGTGAGGGAGGAAAGAGCACGAAACAAGCGTTGATTGGCTGGTTATCAGAATTAAATCGTTTGACATTATTCGGTCCGCAAGAAAATCCACAAATAAAGAATATAATTAATCAAAAAGAGATAACTATTTTCTCCCTTCAAAATGAAATAAGCATCAGAAAAAAACAAATTATTGTAGATTATATATGTAATAAGCTATTTTATTTAAGACGGATGAATAAAATACCACCATTTTTACTGATAATTGAAGAAGCTCATCAATTCTGTCCTGAAGCTGCTTATTCTAAATCTTTATCCAAACCAATTATCGAAACTATTTCAAGAGAGGGAAGAAAATTTATGGCGTGTTTATGTCTCATCTCCCAAAGACCAAAAAGATTAAGCACTACAGCGCTATCGCAATTAAATACAAAAATTATTTTAAACATAAAAAATCCTTACGATTTAAAACATTTAATGGACAGTTCCGAAACAATAACCAAAGAATACACGGATATGATTTCAAATTTAGGCGTAGGAGAAATGTTATTAATGGGAAATGCTGTCAATTACCCAATTTTTATTGATATTAGGGAAAGAAAATACAAGCCACAACGAGAAAATATTTCCTTAGCTAAACTTTGTTTAGTTTGGCAAAATAACCCATTAAAATGATTCTTGCATTCTATCTTCCACAATCATTTGATTTCGTTTGTTCAGAACGATCATGTTTTTTGTCTTGGAGACTCTAAAGACATTAATGATGTTCAAGCTTTCGAGTTTTAAAAATAATTCTTCTAATAATAGAATATTAATAAAGGGGAATTCTTTTTTTACTAATTCTTCAAGTCTCTTATCTAAAATTTCTCCTTTATTCTTCACGAGAATATTAATGATTGAGTTTAAAATCGGGTTTTTTTCCCAACGATGATCTTCTATAAAACCTCACTTTCCTTTAATATATTAAAATTTTTATTAAAATTAAGAAATAGAATATACATTAATTTTATAAATGTCTCTATACAAATAAACGATCTTCTTTTGATTGTTCTTCGATTCTTCTGCTTTTTAATTTTTTACCGAATATTTCGTACCATTTAATTATTTCAGGTGTAATACTAGGATAACACTCCTTTTTAGCTTCTTTAAAGTGTTCAAAAGAAACTTTTCTTGCTCTTAAGTTCTCTCTTAAGGCGATCATTGCTGCTTCACGGCACCAAGATTCTAAATCCGCCCCTGTAAATCCCTCTGTATTTTGGTTTAGTTCTTCGAGTTTTAAATTATTCGTTAAAGGCATTTTTTTTGTAAATATTTTTAAGATTTCAAGTCTTCCTTTTTTATCTGGAGGAGGTACTAATAATATGCGATCGATCCTTCCTGGTCTTATTAACGCGGGATCTAAAATATCCGGACGGTTAGTTGCGGCAATTACCAAAATATCTTTATTTACTTATAATCAGTCTAATTCTGTTAAAAATTGAGATAGGACTTTTTCAGATACGCCTGAATCTGAAGTATGACGCCCCCTACTTGGAGCAATGGAATCAAATTCATCGAAGAATATGATACAAGGTGCCGCCATTTTGGCTTTTCGAAAGATTTCCCTTATTGCTTTTTCACTTTCTCCAACCCATTTTGATAGAAGTTCTGGACCTTTTATGGATATGAAGTTAGCATTAGTTTCCGTTGATATAGCTCTAGCTAATAAAGTTTTACCGCACCCGGGTGGTCCGTAAAGTAAAATTCCTTTTGGAGGTTTTATTCCCATCCGTTTGAAGATTTTTGGATGCGTTAAAGGCCAATCTATAGCTTCGATTAATTTCTGTTTTAAGGCGGACAATCCACCTATTTGTTCCCATTCCACATTAGGTAATTCCACGAATACTTCTCTAATTCCAGAAGGCATTACTTCTTTTAACGCTTCATCAAAATCTTTTTTAGTCACTTCCATTTGTTCTAACAATTCAGGATCAATTATATCTGATTCCAAATTTATTTGGGGTAAATAACGCCTCAGAGTTGACATAGCTGCTTCACGGCAAACGGCAGAGATATCTGCTCCCACAAATCCATGCGTTATTTTTGCATATTCCTTCAAGGAGATCCTTTTTTCAAGGGGCATATTTCGAGTATGTATTTGAAACACTTCCCGCCGACCTTTTTCGTTAGGCACTTTTATTTCGATTTCGCGATCGAATCTTCCCGGGCGTCTTAAAGCAGAATCTAAACTATTAGGTCTATTAGTTGCTCCAATTACAATTACTTTACCTCTACCATGCAATCCGTCCATTAAGGCTAATAATTGAGCGACAACTCTTCGTTCTACTTCTCCAGTAACAGTTTCTCTTTTTGGAGCAATAGCATCTATTTCATCTATGAAAATGATCGATGGACTTTTTTCTTCAGCTTCTATGAATAATTTACGCAATTTTTTTTCAGATTCTCCATAGAACTTGCTCATAATTTCTGGTCCGTTTATAGAAATAAAATATGCTTCGCTTTCGTTGGCGACTGCTTTAGCTAATAATGTTTTCCCGCAACCAGGGGGCCCTCTTAATAACACGCCTTTTGGGGGATCTATTCCTAAACGCTTGAATAAAGACGGATGCCTTAAAGGCAATTCAACCATTTCTCTTACCCTCTGTATTTCCCTATCTAATCCGCCAACATCCTCATAGGTTACATAAATTGCACCCTTTTCTTCTTCCTCTGTTATGTGTTCGCTAATATGAAGCGAAGTTTCTTGTTTTATTATGCATACTCCTTTTGGTCTCATGCTTATTACTTTAAAAGTAATTTCTCTACTTATTCCAATTGATATTAAAATATTATCATCGAGAGTTACCGGGTAATTGTTTAACTTTCTTTTTACGAATGTTTCAAATCTCGGATTGGTTCTTATTTTAACGCTTGAAGGTGCTAAAACAATAGATTGAGCAACTATTGCATTTATTTTCCGAATTTCTATTGTATCATCAATGCTAGAGGCCGTATTCTTCCTTAATCTTGAATCTATGCGAACAATTCCTAAACCATTATCTTGAGGATAACTAGGCCACGCAATACCGGCGCTTTCTTTTTTTCCATTAAGAGCAATTACATCACCTGTATTTATAAGCAATTTTTCCATTGTTTTTGGATCAATTCTTATAATATTTCGCCCTATATCTCTCTTTTTTGCCTTTTGAACCCGCAACGAAACTTTTAGCACTTTATCATCATTCTTGTCGTTATTTTTTTTATTCTTATTGTTTTTCGATGACATTTTAAATCCAATCTAAGAAAATTAATTCTCTTATTTAATAAAAGTAATAATTTTGTAAAAATTTTTTCATTTTTTTTATCTAACTTATTTTTTTTTAAAGAAGTTATCTAAAGAAATTTGAACCTTAGATGTGTCTAATTTTCTCAAACGTTCGAGTGCATTTTCAACCCTTTGATTTGAAAAATTATGTTGTTCAATTAATAATTCTTCTATTTTTTCATAATTAATTTTATTCCATTTCAGTTTAGGATATTCATTTCTAATATCGGGGTTTAAAAAAAGCTCCTTTATTTGATCAATTGTATCTTGTTCTAACAAAATTTCCTTATTTCCAACCTTAATGTTATTTTTTAAAATATTTCCTAAAGAGCCATATTTTTTTATCAAATTTAAAGCAGTATGTTGCCCGATGCCTTTAATTCCAGGAAAAAAATCCGTTCCGATTAATATTCCCATTTCTATGAGCTGTTCGCGAGATATATTTAAATGTTCCAAAAATTTTGATAAAGAAATATATTCAATATCCAAAGTAACTGTTGTGTCTTTTACTTTCTTACTTCTGCTAATCGCAAGGTTTCTTACAAGTCTTTCTCCTCCAAATAATAGCGTGTCATAATCTTGGGACGCAATTGCCCAGGCATCTCCGGCTTCCACTAAATAAGCAGATTGAGACTCTCCTTCGGAAGTTGCTTCAATTACTGGAATACCTAGATATTTAATTAATTTTTTACTTTCATCAATCATGTTAGTATCTAATTTAGAAGTCATCTGAGCAAATTTTCTTGCTTCTCTAAAATTTTCATCATCCTGCGCTTTGACCATTTTTTTCTTAGCAACTTCTTTAACTTTTCTTCTTTCTTTTATTGTTTCCAGCTTTAATTTTGATGGTATTCCATCAAAAACATATACAGATTTAATCCCATGTTCAATAAAATTAATTGTTCTATAAAATAATCCGGAAAGGTGTGAGGTGACATTTCCATTGTAGTCTTTTAAAGGTGTACCATCTCTTTGACGAATAATGGCTAAAAATTGATATATCGTATTAAACGCATCAATTGCAATAATTCGATTTGAAAGACTCTCGAGTGTAATTTTTCTCTTTACTTCTTTCACTAATTCGTTTATTTTTATACCCATTTTTATCCTTTCTTCCCAAAATCTCAATATATATTTTATTTTTTTTACTTATAAAATCCACTATACTTTCTTTTTGTTTTTTGGCCTTCTTTTTAACTTAGACCCACATCTTTCACAACACATGTTTAAATCTTCAGCATTATGAATACTATTACAATAAGGACAATAAATTTCAAAAATAATTCCTTTTTTTATACCATTCTTATATAATGAAGAAAATTTGATATTCAATTCAGAACATAAATTTTCCATTGTATAATCGTTGGTATAAATAATAACTCCTTGATTTGAAATCTCTCTTAACTCTAAAGTTAATGCAATTAATTGTTTGTCAGGTTCTGATAAAGCGTTAACATCACCTGTTTTATTAGATACTTTTTCAACTTTTTGGATGAAATTCGCTGAAGGAGATTTAATAATTAATTTCTTAATTTCGATGGCAACTTGTATCCTATTTAAAATATTTCTATTTTTATTTTTGTATTTTCTCACATCGATTTCTTTAATAATACTTGGAGTAGTATAAATAGTTCCTTTAAATAAATTAAAATCTACACCTGTCAGAAAGATATTTGTATCAAATATAAAAATTCCATTGTCCACGTTTAATCCTCCGGTGAGTCATATAACGGCACTCGTATTGTTCCGATTATTTTCTTCCTTAAACGGCTATAATAATTCTCGCTTAATTTCTTACTCAAGCGAATAAACTTTGTATAAGAATTGGATTTCCGAATTCTAATTTTTGAATGAGGTTGAATTTTTTTAATTGTTTTTTGTCCATCAATTATAATTTTAGCATTTAAGCGTGGTCGTAAAAGTTGAACTTCTATTTCGCTATCAATTGGAACGATTATTGGCTTTAATCCTGATCTGGCAAAAGGATTTAGAGGCGTCAATTGCATGATTTCTAAGGAAGGATTGACAATTGCTCCGCCAGCGCTTAAATTGTAAGCGGTGGAACCCGTAGATGTGGACACAATTACTCCGTCTAAATAACTTCGATTTAAAAACACATCGTTTATTTTTACGGACATTTGTAATATTTTAGAACTTTTGGAAGATATGATTAATATTTCGTTCAAGGCATTACCGAGTTTAATTTCCTCAGAATTATTTTTTATAAGATAAGGTGCTATTTTAGAACATTTCTCAACGATATAATCACCACTTAACACTTGGATAATATCTTTAAAGACCCTTCTTTCGTTTGATTCGTCTAAAAAGCCGATGGAACCAATGTTTACGCCAAAAATGGGCGGAGGATTGCGTTGAGATAAACTACTAGCAACCCGTAATAAAGTACCGTCTCCCCCAATTGAAATTAAGAATTTCGTGTTCTCTGAGGTCATTTTGATTAAATCTTCCCCGATATGAGGCATAATTTTTGGAGCAATTCGAGTTTCAAGTTGAACTAATTCATTTCTTTTCTTAACTAAAAAATCAAAAATTCTTTTGGCTAAAGTAATCGCTTTTTCACTGTCCATTCTACAGGCGATTCCAATCTTTTTTACGTCCATCTTTTTCTCCCTCCTTTTGTTCTTCTTATTAAAAAAATATGTAAATTTTTAAAATCTTACAATTATTGATTAATCATTTTCTTTTAAAAAATATAATAATAAAATTTTTGATTAGTTTTTTTAAAAATAAATGAATTTAGCTCGAAAATCAATTAATTAATAATAACTCTATTTATTAACGTCTTTCCCGCTATTTGCCAATATTCGACTTGAGCAGATGATATCTTGTTTGGATCAGCTTGTATCTCCTTGAGCTTTTTTATTAAAGGCTCTTCAGATGGCCAATTAATGTCAATTGACTCGTACGATTCTATATCCATGATGCTAATTAAATTTTCTTCAATAAAATTGATTTGAGCGTTTGCTTTTATTATCTCAGGAATTTGGGTGAGATGTCCACTCGGAATTGTTAAAGATCGTTTATTGTTATCGAACATTCCCACGCATACTACTCTCACTTTCGCATGCCCGTGTTTGCCGCTTTTTGATCGTTCAGTCGCTTTAATCACACATGGCTCCTCATCCACCATGATATAATTCCCAACTTTAAGTTTTTGCACTTCTACTCTTCTAAATGAAATAATTAAAACCTACTAATTTTTTTTATTAAATAAAAAATTATTATTATTTTTATAATTGAATATTAAATCAAAAATTTTATTAAATAATAAAAAAATATTATTATTTATGAATTTGGTTGAGTCATGGTTTTAGAGAATTTAGGTAGAAGCCTAGATAATGCGATTCGGAAGGTTAAACGCTTACCCAAAATCGATAAAGACGCAATAAATGCTCTAATTCAAGATTTACAACGAGCGTTACTTCAAGCCGATGTGCAGGTCGAATTGGTTTTTCAAATGACTGAGAACATTAAAAAGGAAGCAATGAATACAAAGATCTCGCAGAGAACAAAAAGAAAAGATTTCATCATCAAAATAATTCACGACGAGCTTATTAAAACTTTAGGTGGAAAACGCGCCCTCATAAGGATTAAATCAGGAAAAAAGAACATTATATTACTCGTAGGTATTCAAGGATCAGGTAAAACTACTACTGTTGGAAAATTAGCACACTTTTATAAAAGCAAGGGTTATTCTGTCGCTGTGGTAACAACAGATACTTGGCGACCTGGAGCTTACGAACAACTCGTCCAATTAGCTAATCAAGTAGGAGTAAATTGTTACGGGAATCCTAAAGAAAAAAATGCTTTAAAAATCGCCGTGAAAGAAACTAAAAAAGCGATATTTAAAGGGCACGATATCATTATTGTTGATACTGCTGGAAGACATAAGGAAGAAAAAGAACTCATGAAAGAAATGGTTAAAATAGAACAAATATTGAAACCAAATGAAGTCATTCTTGTCATTGACGGTACATTAGGGCAACAAGCTTTCATTCAAGCTGAAGAATTTTCCAAAGCTACGAATATTGGCTCTATTATTGTTACGAAATTAGACGGGACAGCTAAAGGAGGGGGCGCTTTATCTGCTTGCGCTGCGACTAAAGCATCGATTAGGTTTATAGGTATCGGAGAAAAAATTGATGCTCTTGAAGAATTTGACCCAACGAGTTTTGTTGGAACATTACTTGGCGTACCAAATTTAGAAGCTTTAGTTCAAAAAGTACAAGAAGCAGAAATTGAGGCCGACCCAGAAACAATCAAACGAATGATGCGTGGGAAATTTACTCTCGAAGATCTCTGCCATCAATTGAAAGCTATAAAAAAAGTGGGTAAATTTAAGCAAATTATTTCCATGATGGGAGGGAGCAATATACCAGATGCTTTAAAAGAAGACGCTCAAAAGAACCTAGATAAGTGGGAAGTCGTGTTAAATTCAATGACTCAGCTTGAAAAAGAGCAGCCTAAAATTATTAAAAAAACGAGAAAAAGGAGAATTTCCATAGGAGCGGGAGTGGATTATGCCATAATTAACAAAATGCTTGACCAATACAATCAAATGAAAAAAATGATGAAAAAATTCATGCAAATGCGACAAAAAGGCGGAAAGGGAATGCCGGGAATGCCAGGCGCGGGGAAGAGCGCCCAACAATTCATGAAAAAGCTAGGTAAAGATTTTAAATTTTAAAAATCTCTTTTAGTATTGATAAAATTGACTAATTTCTTATTGCTTATTAATAATATTTCTAATTATTGTAAAAAAGACATTGATAAGGGAAAAACTCCTCCAGAAATCTATAAGATCTGTTCTTGCATTAGAGAAACTTTCTGTCTCTCTTATTCAATTAGAAAAAACAATGATTTGTACATTTATTTTCAAGAAGAGAGAGTCCTTATAAAATTTGAGGGAATAAAATTAAGATATTTAGGACCTGATGAAAGGTCACAAGCACTTCTACTGAATAAAGCGATAAATAAATCCGTTCAAATTGAATCCACTGAAAATGACAATTGGATTAAATCTACTCCAGGAATTTTTTGTAAAAAATTTCAGGATAATAAATCGTTTTTAAATAATTTTAAATTAACGATTCGAGGAAAACCTGCTTTTATATGTAATTCTAAAGAAAATAAATCGCATACAAAACCAATAGAATTTGACTCCTTAGACGATATTAACGATTTATTTTACATAATTCCTGCTTCCGCTATTTTAACTAAAGCTTTAAATTTTATTCAATTGTTTAATGAATTGAAGAATATAAAATTCGTGAGTCTTTCAAAAATTAAAGCAATAGAAAATAAAATTTTATATATTAATTTTCAAATTGATAAATTAGAAACTAAAGAAAGTAATTTATAATGATTTTAAAAAATGCTAAAATCTTTGTAGATGGATTAATCCGTAAAGGAGCACTTTATATTAATAATGGTATAATTCAGTCAATGAAATTTGGTAGTTCTGAAGAAATTTTAAGTCATCTTAAAGAGCTAAACGAAAACGGAAGAATAATTAACTGTAATAACAAATTGATTTTACCTGGAATAATTGATATTCATTCTCATTTACGTGATATGGGACAGAGCGAAAAAGAAACGTTTTTAACGGGAACTAAAGCGGCTGCTTTTTCGGGAATAACTACCGTATTTACCATGCCTAACACGATACCCCCTGCCATCACCTCAGAACAAGTCAAAAAATGGATGAATAAAGCAGAAGGTAATATATTCGTAAATGTTGGTTTCATTGCAGGCGTTCCCAAAGAAATGAATTTTGAAGAAATAACAAAAATTGTTGAATTAGGCGTAATTGGTTTTAAAATATATCCGCTAAGCACATTAAACGAAATAAATTGGACAGATCCGTTAAAAATTCAAAAACTACTACATATCTCGTCAGAATTCCAAGTTCCAATATTTATTCACCCTGATAAATCCATATCCAACGATGAAAGGAACGCCATTCTTCAAGATTACTCGTTAGATCTGAACAATTCTTTGGAATGGCACGATAATCTTTATCCTTGTAGGATGGAAGCGGAATATGTAAATTTCATTTTAGAAAATTATTATAAAATCATTGTTGACAATAATTTAAATCCTAATAAGTATCCGATTGTTCATTTCTGTCACATTAGTTGCAAGGAGAGTTATTCCTTAATAAAAAAAGCTCTTAAATTCTATAATAATCTAAAAATTACCTTCGAAATTACACCACACCATTTAATTTTATCAAAAAAAATAAGTTTGAAAAACAATAATTTTGGCAAGGTTTTACCTCCTTTAAGGGATGAAAAACACTCTCAATATTTATATAACGAACTTAAAGAGGGTAGGGTTGAATTTATTGGAACTGATCACGCCCCTCATTCAATGGAGGAAAAATTAAGAGATTATCTTGACGCTCCATCTGGTTTTCCTGGTTTTGAGACCTATCCGCTATTATTATTGGATAAAGTTTCTCGATATGAATTATCTTTAACGAATTTCGTGAAAGTGGCATCAGAAAATCCAGCAAAACAATTTAACTTGAAAAATAAAGGCTTAATTAAAGAAGGATTTGATGCTGATTTAATTATTGTAGAAAAAATTTCTGATTATCTCGTGAAATCTGAGGATTTCAAAACTAAAGCAAAATTTTCTCCGTTTGAAGGCTTTAAAACCTCGATTCGAATTTGGAAAGTGTTTTTAAGAGGAGATGAAATAAACAACGAAGCTTCTGAACCCAAAGGAAGATTAATAAAAAGAACATTATAAAAAATTAATTATAAAAGAACCTAATATTAAATTAAGAAATTAAATTTTATAATCAAGAACATGTCAGATGAAGATAAATTTAGTATTGAAGATGGAACATTGTTAATAAAATTCGCTCGAGATAACATCGAAAATTTTCTAAAAAATGATAGAAGAATGATTGTTCCCGATGAAATTAGAGAAAAATTTGGAGATAAATATGGGGTATTTGTTACGCTTAATAAATTTGGCTATCCTGACAATCCATTAAGAGGATGTATTGGATATATTGAACCTAAATTTGCGTTATATGATGTTATTCATAGAGTTTCGGTAAGTTCTGCCACAGAAGATCCGCGTTTTCCATCAGTATCGATTGAAGAGATGGATAATATCGTTATTGAATTATCAATTTTAACTCCACCTGAATTAATTGAAGTTGACGTTCCAAAAGACTATCTTGATAAAATCGTAATTGGAAGGGATGGACTTATCGTCGAAAAAGGAATGCGAAGGGGCTTACTCCTCCCCCAAGTTCCAGTAGAACACGATAGGAATTGGGATGTAGAAACATATCTCAAACACACGTGTAATAAGGCCTGGTTAGGAGATAATGATTGGAAAGATATTAAAACTACAAAAATTTACTCATTTCAAGCGATATTGATGGAAGAGAAATCACCAAGAGGCGAAGTTGTTAGAAAATATATCAAATAATAATTTATCTTTTCTATAGCACATTTAAAAAAATGACAGTTTCTAAAAATATAATAATAACAATTGATGTTTCGACTTATAATGTTAAAGTGGGATTTGTTAATGAAGATTTAAAGTTGGATAGTTACTTTAATAAACCATTTTCTTTAATAAATGATGATCCTGATGGCTTTGCAAAGAGTATTGATATGGAAGATTTGTGGAACAAAATCACCTCAAGTATAACATATCTCTTGGAAAAACATAAGTCAGAAGCTGTTAATATAATCGGAATCTCGTCTTGTGCTCAAAGAATCGCATGTGTTTTCTTAGATAAACAAGATAAAATAATTCTTGGAAGTCCAAATGACGATATACGCGGAATCGATTCAGCTTATTTAATTGAAGATGAATTCACAGAAGAAGACTTATTTAAAATTACTGGACATAGTCCTACTTTATTATTTGGTCTAGCACGTTTATTATGGATAAAGGAAGAACAGGAAGAGTTATACGAAAAGATTGACAAGTTTTTATCCCTAGACGATTGGATTGTCTATCGACTTACAGGTAATTGCGTCTCTGATTCATCTTCGGCCTCAGATTCTCAAATGTTTGATGTTATACGTGGGAAATGGAGTTCTGAAATTATTGAGGCGTTTGATCTTAATCCAGAAATATTTCCTGATATCGTTGATACAAGTTCTATTGTTGGATGTTTAAAATCTAAATTGAGCAAACAATTAAATCTAAAACAAAAAGAAATTCCGGTCATTAAAACAGGTGGTGATACTCAAGCAAGCCTAATTGGAATGGGGGTTGTAGAACCCGGCGATATTGGAATAACTTTAGGAACGACAGCACCCATACATTTAGTAATAAATAAGCCAAAAATTGATTCAAATCTTAACTTTTGGACAACACATCATTCAATTAAAGGTAATTATTTAATTGAAGCTAATACAGGGAAAACTGGCAAGACTTATGATTGGTTTAAGGACGCATTTTTAGAGGATGCATCTGAAAATCAAGATTTAATAATAGAAACTTATTTAAAAAAAGTAGAACCTGGAGCAGATTCCACTTTTGCTTTTTTAGGCCCTCAACTCATGGATTTTAAAAACCAAACTGATATCAAAAGGGGCGTGTTTATTTTTCAACCCCCAAGTACCATATTAGAAGAACTCCCTAAAAAAGAAAATTTTGCTAAAGCGGTTATTGAAAATATTGGTTTCGGTATTTACGAAAACTATCAAGCCTTAAAAAATTTTATAAATAAGATTAATAAGACATTTTGTGCCGGAGGGATGGCAAAATCAAAAGAATTTTGTAAGATTTTAACTAATATATTAAATACAGAAATATCTGTTCCTCAATGTAAAGATTCTGCATTTATAGGAATGGCTATGAACACCTTAATAGGATTGAAGTATTATTCAGATCATAAATCTATTGTAAATAAATTATTAAAATTTGATAAATACCTTCCAGAACCGTCTTTATCTAAAAAATATAAAAATGTTTACATTGAATGGAAAAATTTAAAGAAGAAACTTGACGATTTATAAAATGACCTTGAAAATTTGTAATAAAACTTGAAAAAATATTCTTATTTTATTTACTTTTCTCGATAAATGGTTTGATGCTCTTTCCCTCTTTCCAGTACCATTCAAAAAGTTCTACTGTCCATTTTATAAAAGAATCATGATAATCTATTAAACACTGACTATAGTCAATTTTTCCATCTTTATTTAGAAAAAGAATTGAACCTTTATCAGTAGCGATAAGTGAAATTTTTGGTTGATTAAGTATTTGAATATTTTGGAAAATGTTTAATTTATCGTAAAAAGCGTGCCTATCTTTAAATTTTTTGCCTACTTTTATGGACTCTGTTAAAATACCTTCTTCTGCTAGTGCCTTTATTTCGATTGATTGATTTTTGATTTTTTTTTCTACAATGGGAAGTATTGAATCGTTATACTGGTCGAAAATTGCATATATAAATTTCTCCGAGTTTTTAACCAAGTCGCTCCACAACTGAACATTTTCCATTGTTTTATCATTAATTTTCACGGCCTCAAATGTTCCTAACTGTAAAATAAGAGAGATGGGTAAAGAGCTAATATCGTGAAGATTAAAAAAATCTTTATATTTTAACGAAATTTCAAGGATTTTTAATACATGATAGAAGATCTTACCAATACCTGTAATCTCGTACTTATTTTCTCCCGTCTTGAAAATTAATTCTTTCTTTAATAATCTTTTTAAATTACGGGAGATCTCGGGACCAGGAATAGTTAGCTCTTTTTCAATTTCACTGTGCCTTTTACTAACATGAAATAAACTCTTAAATATATCAAGTCTTCCCTTATTAGTAAATTCAATTAAAAATTCGTTAAGATCCAAAATAATAGCATGTTTTATTGTAGATTTTAAAAATTTTATAAAATTCCTATTTAATATAGAATTTTGATTAGTTTAAAAAATTATTATAATCAGTTTTATCTTCTTAAAACTATTTATAACTAACTCACAAAGCTTCTAGGGTTTTTTTATATATGTATTAGGACTTTTTATTATTAATAAAAAACTTTTTAATAAAACAATTTAAATATGAGTAAAATGTCGAAATTTGAAACTTTTAATGAGTGTTTGAAGGATATTGAGAATCGATATAATACTAGCGAAAAAGCTCGAAAAAAATTGGCAAATTATAACGAACCTATCCAAATAACTTTCTTAGATACTAATAGAAAGGTATTGATCCTTGTTAATGGAGATCAAGGAATTGAAGTAAAAGATAATACCGGAGACGATAGTGCTCCTGTAAAAATTGAATTCAATACTGAACAAGTACTAATAGATCTATTCAATAAAGATATAGGCGCCGTAAAATCATATAGTAGCGGGAAGATAAAGGTAATTGAGGGAAAGATCCGTAATCTCATTAAGCTAAGAAGCTTATTATTCTAAATAAACCAGTTTTTTTTTATCATTTTCAATGAAAATCTATTATTAATGTAATATCGAAAAAATTTTAAAAATAATGATTATTATGAAGGCATTTATAACAGCAAGTTTAACCGACAAGGTTTTAACTGAATTAAAAAAGCACATGGAAATAGTTTATGAGCCATGGAGAGATACTGGAATAATTTATTTTGATGTAAATGAACTCGCAGAAAAATTAGAGGGAATAGATATTTTTATTACAGAAGCAGATGATTTAAAGAAAACAGAACTCTTTGAAAAAACAAATCTAAAATTACTTGCGTCTTGCAGAGGTGATCCCTTTAATATTGATTTAAAGGCTGCGACTGAAAAGAAAATACCTGTAATTAATGCCCCCTTAAGGAATGTTGATGCTGTTGCTGAATTAACTATTGGCTTCATGCTTTCTTTAGCTCGAAAATTACCAAAAGTTGAAAAAATACTTCATTCTAAAGATTTTGAAGTTGTTGATTTTGAAGATTGGGTGGAATATTTAAAGAAATTCCAAGGAATTGAAATAAAAGGAAAAACTATAGGAATAATTGGATTCGGGCAGATAGGAAGAAGAGTTGCGGATAGATTAAAACCATTTGAAGTCAATTTCATTATATACGATCCTTATATATCTGTAGAAAAAATAGAAGAATACGGCAAAAAATCAGAATTAGATTTCCTAATGAGGAATTCTGACTTTATTACCATACATGCAATGGCTACGGATGATAATGATAATCTTATTAACGATGATCGCATTAAAATGATGAAAAAGACAGCATATATAATAAATCTCGCAAAAGGAAGCATAATTAACTATGAAGCACTACACGATGCTTTAAAAAATAAAGCGATTGCTGGAGCGGCATTGGATGTTTTTCCAATGGAACCAATTGACGAAGATAACGAATTTTTAGAATTGAATAATGTTATAGTGTCTCCTCACATAGGAGGTAATACATTGGAAGTAATAGAACGACAATCCGAAATGCTTGTTGAAGACATTAAGGCTTGGTTGAATAATCAAACGCCTAAACATTGTTTAAACCCAGAAGTGTTCACGCATAAAAAAATTGCGAAATCCTTAATAAATGGAGAAATTTACGATTTAAAGAGTAAAATTGTTAATACATGTAAAAATTTATTAAAAGATGGTCACGTGATTGGCTCAGCGGGCAATGTTAGCGTAAGAGTGAAAGATCAAGAAAAAGAATTTGTCTTAATAACTCCAAGCAATGTAATGTACGACGAGATGAAACCCGAAGATATTCTCATTATTGACTTGGAAGGAAAAGTAATTGAAGGCGAAAGAAATCCTTCTGTTGAGAAGCATTTACATTTAGGAGTATATAAAGCTCGGGAAGATGTAAACGCCATAATCCATACCCACGGAATTTATTCAACAATTTTAAGCACGCTTAATTTGTCTTTACCCCCAATTTTCGAAGAATTAGTTCCATATCTCGGAGGCGAAATAATTTGTGCTGAGTATGGAGAAGCAGGCAGCGCCGAGTTAGCTGAAAATGTAATAAAAAGTTTAGACGAAAAAAACGCATTATTACTGGCAAATCACGGTAATCTTTGTTGCGGTTCTCATCTAGAAGGAGCTTACATCGTTTTAGAATATCTAGAAAGAGGCGCAAAAATTTATTACATGGCTAAATTAGTGAAAGAGCCGAACTTACTCCCTGAAGAAACGGTAGAATTCGAAAAAGAAATTTTTGAGATATTTAAAGAGTCTAAAAAAATCTAACATTTTTTCCGCTAAATTTCTTTTGCAAAAGCGGATTTCTAATTAGAAGTTTAAACCAATGTATCTAAAATCCCTTTAAAAATATTTAATAAATTTACTATCTCTCTTTTCCCTAATCCTATTTAATTCATGAATAGTATTAACAAACCTAAAAGAATTTTAGTAATTTTTTAATAGTGATAATTATACTTAAGAGTAAAATAATGTTAAGTTTTTTTCTAGAAAATGTTATAATTTAAATATCTAAAAAAAAATGTGTATCTTACTAAAAGTTTTAAAAAAAAAATAAAATATAGTGTAGAAAAAAATGTCTAACGAAACGGTTGGCAAAGTTCTTGCCATGCTCGGCGGAATTATCGGTATTATTGCCGTCTTAGCAGCCTTTATTGACCCCTCATTGGGGTGGTGGGAGTCACATTATGATTCAATTTTTCCTACCCTTGATGGTTCTTATTATATAAATGCTTTTGGAAATATGAGAAACACATGGAACGCCGATGTACTAGTTCTTGGAGGTTTATTTTTGGTAGGCGCGGTAATTTTTTTAGTTAGTTCTCTATTAGTGATAATTTGTGCGATAAAGGAATCAAAAGGAGGCGCAATATTGTGTTCCTTATTAATGATTGGTGGTCTAGTTATTTTCTGTTACGCATTAACAAGCAATCCAGATCTAATTAATTCAATCGACTTTTTAGAATTTATTAGCGGTGAAAACCAAAATGTATTTTATGGTTCCATATCTCTCTTTGGAACATGGACTTGGAGGCTAGGAAATGGATTCTTTATCGGCGCTGTAGGAAGTGCCATTGCCTTGATTGGCTCCTTTTTAATAGAAAAATAAAGAAGCAAATTATTCATATTTTTTTTTTATATTTTTTTAAATATATGTTCGCTTTTAAAATATTAATAATTCTATTAAAAAATAATACAGTGACATCTAGAAATTAAACAACCTTTATTCGTAAACAACACATGCAATTAACGAAAAATTCCAAGGGACTTTAGCTCTGTTGTAAACTAAACTCTTAATATCTTTCATTATGTCTCTACTCATGTGACCTTTAAATACTTGCCAAGCTATACTGCCAATTGCATTATTATCTTCTAAGATTTTATCAAAGTCCTCTTTGATCCCCGCCCAGTAAATTGTTTTTAAATCCAAGATGCCTTTTAATTCGATTAAATCCAGCAAACCTTCTTTTACAAGATTTTCTGTTACGCTTGCGAAATTTGAACCCGCAAATTTATTGGAAACTTCTTCAGGGGCTCCTTCCTTCCTATCGTAAAGAAATACGATTCCTATTGCTTTCATTTAAAAAATCTTTTCTTGAGTTTTTAAAATTTAATTTAAATAAATCGAATTTCTATTATTTAATATTTTTTAGCTTTATAATTAATAAATAGTTTTAAAGGACATATTTAAATACATGAACATTTAATAAATTTTTATTTAGTGTGTTTTTTCCCAAAAAAGAAACATGAGTATATCAAAAAAAATGTCTGAAGAAAAATACAAGCATATTAAAGTAGAATTGCCCAAAAAAATCGACAAGGAAGGAAATATGATTAAAGACGGTATTGATGGAAATTATGCCGTTATTTCGATCAATCGACCAAATAAATTGAACGCCATAACCGTTCAAACGGTTAAAGAAATTGCTGAAGCATTGGAAACTATGGAATTAGATCCTGATGTTCGATGCGTGGTCTTACGTGGTACAAAACATTTTACGAAAAAGCCTGCTTTTTCCGCTGGTGCAGATTTAAGTAATCCCCTTGATCCCAAGATAAAACCAAATATTCCAATGCACATGTCTCATGCCATGTACATGTTTCATAAATATTTCGATTTAATTGATGAATTTAACAAGCCCCTTATTGCTGCGGTTGATGGTTATGCCTTAGGGGGTGGCTGTGAATTAACACTTGTCTGTGACATCGTTATTGCCAGTAAAAGGTCTTCTTTTGGGTTTTTAGAAATATTACGTGGAGTACTTCCAGCTGGCGGAGGCACTCAGAGGATGATAAGGCATATTGGATTAGCCAGAGCTACAAAAATGTTATATTTTGGCGAAAGATACTCCGCTGAACGAATGTACGAATGGGGGTATGTTGCTTTTTTAACTGACGATGATAAATTTGAAGAAATAGTCCACGAGAAAGCAAGATGGCTAGGAAACGCAGCATCCACGAGTTTAATAATAATTAAAAAATGCTTGAAATTTGGAAGCCAAGTGCCGTTAAAAATTGGGCTGCAATTTGAACAATTAGGCTTTGGCGTTAACTCTGCTGCGAAGGATGTGAAAGAAGGTATTACCGCTTTCTTAAAAAAAAGAGAGCCTGAATTTAAGGGTATTTAAGGTTGAAACATGAAAATTTTATATATAACTGATTTACACGGAGTTAAATGGAAATATGACGCTATATTTCAAGTAGCTAAATCTTTGAAGGTGCGGTTAGTAATAAATGGTGGCGATATGTTGCCAACACGTCCTAATTTCTTCGTGCAAGGAGATTTTATCGCCGATTTTCTCGATAAATATTTCTTAAAATATAATAAAAATCAGATTTATTTCCTAAGCATGCTCGGCAACGATGATTTGAAGATATTCGACGATTCATTTCAGAAGACTTGCGATAAGTATTCTTTCGTGATAAATATGGCCCAAAAAAAATTTAAAATTAATGGAAATGAATTTATCGGCATGAATTGGGTATCTGATCTTCCGTTCGGACTAAAAGATAGGTGCAGAAAAGATCATCAAGATTTTAAATTTCCAAGACAGATAGGAAAAGCAGTATTATCCACGCCAAATGGAATAAAAAGAATTAAAGATTGGTTTTCCTACGCAGATGAGCTTCCAACAATAGAGACTGAAATGAACCGATTAATACGACCAATTGATATGGATAAGTCAATATACATAATTCACATGCCTCCTTCTAATTTATTACTTGATGTATGTAGTGATGGTAGTAAAGTAGGTTCATTGGCAATTCATGAATATCTTAAAAAAAATCAACCATTATTATCTCTTCATGGTCATATCCACGAGAGCCCAGATATCTCAGGAAAATGGCGTTCAACTTTAAACAAAACAATATGTATCCAGCCCGGGCAATCAAATAATTACGAGGATTTCTTAATATATGTAATAATTGATTTAAAAAAAATGAAATTCGAAAGAATAAGATTAAAGAAAAACGACTAAGAGTTTTATCTTTTTTTAAAAATATATTTTTAATTAAAAAAATTATAAAATACAATGGAAGAAATAATAAAAAATTATAATGGAAAACTTTACGAAAAGAAAGCCATTGAAAAATGGGCGCTTCCAGAAGGAATTAAAGAAACAATTGAAAAAGATGACTGCGATTACTTTTTCTTAACAACTTCAAGAGAAAGTCAACATGGTGAAAGACATGTGCATTTTACAATTTATCCAACTAAGTATAATGCTGTTAATCTACTTGAGGTTGTAGTTCCAGAGATTATTCCTTTAGTTCTACATGAAACTTTAAAAATTATAAAAGAAAAAGGATACGATATCATAACATCAACGGGATTTTGCACTCATGAAAATAAATGCCATTTTGGAGTATTTTTTTCTGTTCCCAGTAAATGTGATAGTAATGATTTGATTTTAAATATTAAAAAGTTAGATAACATTTTTAGTGCTAAAATTTTTAAATACACGTGCGAAGGCTGTTTTGAAGCCTAAAGGAATCTTTTCTTAAATATTTTTTACCAGAAAGCTTTTTCAAACTTATCAACCGTATTTTCTAAACTATCCTCAATTTTATTTTCAAAATTCATGAATATGCTAATATCTCCATTCCAATTTTTTAAAATTTCTAAAGGATAAAATTCAAAAAATGATTCAATAATAATATCTAACTCTTGAATTACTTTTTTTGGCTTAAGTTTTTTCTTGGTATTTGTTACAAAGAGAAAAGTATTTTTTTTCTTCATGTAAAAACGAGTATTACTTAATTCGAAATTTGACATGCCTCCTTTTTCTAACTCTTCTGCAAATGTATTCAATGCAGTTAAAAGACCTCCAAAAAGTTGTTCATCTAATGTTTTATCAAAATATCGATGAAATATAACGATTCCTGCTTCACTAAGTATCCAGAAATCTTGTAGTAATTTTACCAAGAATTTACACGTTTTTTTTTTTTGCTTGTAAGAATAATAATTTTTAATAAGGATTAAATTTATTTATGATATTTGCAATTAATTCTAGTTTTCTTATTTCTCCATTTGGAGGCATCTCATCGCTGACACCAACGATTAAATTAGGTGAGAACATTTCCAACACTCTTTTAGTAAAATCTTTAATGTATTTAAACGAGTATTGAGGTAAGAAGATTATAGAAGGGATTCCATCTAAAAATATTTTATTACCAATCGCATCTCTTAGCTCTTCTAATGTTACATCTCCTTGAGGTTGGGGGGTTAATGCCTCTAACCCATCAAATGGTAAATCTGCTAAATATGGAAGCAGATCTTTCAAAGAACCATCCATGTGGATATGGCAATATTTTCCTGCTTGATGAAATTGTTTTACTCTTTTTTCGTAATATGGAATCAGATATTTCTCAAAATTTCTAGGTGGAGATAGGTTAGAATCTATATTTTCACCAAAATTAACAATTTTAAGCGGGGATTTGGCAAGTAATTCATACATCTGATCATCCCACTCTGAAATAAAAATCATAAAATTCTCCAACTGACTCGCGTATCTTTTTAAAAATATAATTGTGCTTGAAAATCCCATGTAATCTACAATTAGTCTCATATACGGAGAACGAGGAAAAAAAGTGCAAGGAACGCTTCTTTCTCCTAATTTTATTTCTGCCTCTTTAAAACGCTCGCGAAGGAATTCAAATTTAGTATGTTTTAAAATATATTTCATTATTTTAATGTCGTCTAAATTCTTAATCGGATATTCTGTAAGATGGCCATCGTTGCTTACTTTTTTAAGAATCCCTAAAGGAGTTTTGTAAAAAGTTATTAATTCGGTTTTTTTTTTTTCCCCTCTTCACTCTTATATTAATATTACTTTCTCGTTTAATTGTTTCCCTAAACAAAGGAATATAAAAAGTCTCAAAAACATATCTAGGACTTGCTCCGAGATAATCGTAAATTTCTATTTGACTTTTTCCTAAATAATTTGAAGGTATTTTAACAGGACTTTCTTTATCACTTTTCGGTTTTAAATAAAGCTTATTCTTGAAATACCAATAATATAAACGGGGACTAAATAGTAATCTGTCTATTTTCTTACGACCAAAAGTATTTAGAAGTCTTTGACGATCAGTTAATTCATTCTTCATGTATTATTACTACTACACAATTATGTATTTTAAAATTAATTATTTCCTATATTTAATGAATTTAATAATTTTAGAATTTGCAATAAACCCGGAGCACTATCCCTCACATAAACGACTAGTTAGAATTGATGGAAAAGTTAAATTATGAATAAAGTTTTTATACATTTACAATCGACTGAATTTTTAACTAAAGCTTTGATACAAACATATCTATAATGAATTACATGTAATCTTATTACAAATTCTTTTAGACATTTGCAAATTTCGCAAGATTTGTTTGCCTTGAATTCAAATTTTTCTCAAGATTAGATAATTTAATTCCAACCAGCCTAACTTTTTTATTAACATTTGAAAATTCTTTATATATTTTCAAAATAACTTCCAGGACTTTTTTCTTATCTTGAATAGGATATGGTAAAGATTTAGCACGCGTGTAAGTTAAAAAACCTTCAAATCTTATTTTTAATGTGATTGTACGAAAAAAAATATTTTTTTTTTCTATTATGTTATGAATTTTATTGTTAATTTCTTCCAATCTTGATAATATTAATTGAAAGTCATTAGTATCAGTATAAAATGTTCGTTCTTGACTAATTGATTTTCTATCTTCATTATATTCTCTAACTTCTCTCTTATCAATACCATTTGCAATATTCCAAACCCATATTCCATTTTTTCCAAATAATTCCATCATTTTTGGTAAAGGAGTGTTAATGATATCTCCAATTCTTTCTATTCCCTTTTTTTGATAATAAATCTTTGATTTTTTCCCTATACCAGGAATTCGAGTGATATCCATATTTTCAAGAAAAGATCGAATGTCTTTTTGAGTTACGATAGTGATTCCATTGGGTTTTTTATAATCTGATGCTATTTTAGCAAGAGATTTAGTAGGGGCTACACCAATTGAAATAGTAATTCCTACTTTATCGAACACTTCTTGTTTTATATTTTTCGCTATTTTTTTTGCTTCATTAAAATCTAAACACATATTAGAGGCATCGATATAAGCTTCGTCTAAACCAACTTGTTGAAATTTATTTGAATAACTTCTGAGTATTTCCATGACTTCTTTTGACGCTTTAAAATATTTATTTATATTAGGTCTTAAATATATCCCATGAGGACATCTTCTATATGCTTGTGAAATTGGCATGGCGGAATGGAGACCAAATTTTCGAGCTTTATAAGAGCATGTTGAGATAACTCCTCTTCCTTTTCCTTCCTTTGGGTCTGCTCCTATTATAACAGGTTTTCCTCGATATTTTGGATTATCTCTCTGTTCTACAGCAGCGAAAAAGCAATCTAAATCACAATGAAATATAATCCGACTCATAAAAAAGTAAAAATAATAATGAGTATTATTCCAAATCAATTATAATATGTTATTATTAGAAATTTTAAAATCATATTTAAAAAATAAGACTATAAAAAATTAATGATTATACATGAACAATAGCTCTAAGCTAAAATTTTTAACAAATATTTAATATTTCTACTCATGTCAACTGAAAAAATACAAAAACTTCGAGAGGAAGTGGTTAGAGGAGCACGAGAAATATACGCTAAAGGTTTAGTTGAAAATGGTGAAGGAAATGTTAGTGTAAGAGTAAATAAAAATGAGATTCTGGTGACTCCTACCTCAACTAAATATGAATTATTAACCCCCGAATCTATTGTCCACATGGATTTTGATGGAAATGTCATGGGTTCTAATAAGATCCCTTCCACTGAAGTCAAGATGCACTTAGCAGTATATAGAGATAGACCTAAAGTAAATTGCGTGATTCATGACCATTCTACATATGTTACAATGCTTTCAGTCCTTAGAATGAATATACCGGTCATAATGGAACAGCAAATTATCTTCCTAGGCGAAGAAATAAAATGTACTAAAATTACTGAAGCTCATACGGAAAAAATGGGTTCGAATGCTCTTGAAGCCTTAGATATCAATAATGCCGCTATTTTAGCTAATCATGGTGCCATTATTTGCGGAAAATCAGTTGATCACGCTGTAAGGTTTGCGGTTATTCTTGAAAAAATAGCAAAAATTTATTGGGGTGCTTTACAAATTGGAAAACCTCAAACAATCCCCGAAGAAATTACTGAAGAACACATAAAAATGTTTCATGGTCTATTTGCTTGTTATCCAAGAAGGATGAGAAAGAAGAGAGAGTAATTTTTTTTGTTATTGATTTGTTTAAATAACGATTATTTATTTATAAAGTTAAAATAAAAATAATAGAATTCATAAAGTTAATATGATAAATTGTAAAAAATTAGGTGTTTAAAATTCCAATTATTAGCTTATCAATAAATGAAAATTTACACGATAGATTTGAAAAAGTTCGAATAAAAAGGGGCTTTAGTTCTAAAAGCGAAGCATTGAGAGATTCCATCGTTAAATTTATAGAGAGCCATGAGAAATTTGAAAACATGGAGGGTTATAAAATAATGACTATTAGTTTAGTATATCCTCTTAAGGAAATCATTATAAATCAAATATCAGAATACTATTCTCGATTTCATCCAATTATAAAAAGTATTTCAGATTGGCGCATAGCAGAAAAAAAAATTGAACTTATATTAATAGTTGGTGAATTTGGAATAATTAAAGATCTTTATTATTCATTAGCTAAAATAAAAGATGTAATTTGTTCAATTCAAGAAATTGTTTTTGAATAAAAGAGATTTAATCAAATCGAAGCGAAAAATCAACCTTCTCGGAGGGAAATTGAGTTAATTCACTAGTGCTAATGATATTTGGCTCAGAAATTAAATAATCAACCAAATTTTCTTCATTTATTCCACCTGAAACTTCAATTATGACATTATCACGAATGTTTTCTTTTTTTAAAATGTTGATCGCTTCTTCTACCTGATCTGAATTCATGTTGTCTAACATTATTATATCAGCACCATTCTGAGCAGCAATTAAGACATCTTCGAGTTTTTCAATTTCGATTTCAATTTTTTTTGAAAAACTGGCTCTTGTTTTTACTTCTTTTAGAAGATTTTTTACATCTCCATTATAATATTTTAAATGAGTGTCTTTAAGTAAAATCATGTCGTCTAATGAAAAGCGATGCGGATCTCCACCTCCTAATGAAACTGCTTTTTTCTCGAAAATACGAAGGCCTGGAAGAGTCTTTCTCGTACACGCAATTCTAACTTTTTTCCTTGAATCCTCTATTATTTTAACAAATTTCCGAGTTGTTGTTGTTATCGCACTCATGTGCATTAATATGTTAAGTCCTACTCTTTCTCCAAGCAAGATATCTCTTGCGTTTCCTTCTAATTCTACGATTATATTTCCTGTTTTTACAAAGTCTCCATCTTTTTTTTTAAAAACTGCTTCAATTTTTAATATTTCAAAAAGAATGGCTAATTCTTCTAATCCAGAAACATATCCCTTACTTTTAACAATAATTTTTGCTGAAACCCGGGAATCCTTGGGAATAAAACTAGAACTCACGTCTAACTCACGACAATCCTCTTCTAAATATTCTTTTAATTTCTTTTCGATGATGATTCTATTATAACTCATGTTTCGCAAGTTAAACCATGATATTAATTTTATTAAGTTTAAAACTTAAATAAAATTATGGTTGAAATTGAAAAATTATTCGTTAAAAACGAAGAAATCAAGCTTGAAGCAGAATATTTTCAATCTACCTCTAATATAACTTCCGCTGTTCTAATTACACACCCTCATCCTCGTATGGGTGGCTCCATGCAAAATAATGTCGTTTCTGGAGTTTTTAAAAAATTCAAGAGTAGTAATATTTCTTGTTTAAGATTTAATTTTCGGGCAGTTGGGAGATCAACTGGAAATCATTCGAATGGAAGAGGAGAATTAAGTGATGTTAGAGCGTGCATCGATTTTTTGATTAATGAAAAAAAAAATGAGAGCATATTCGTAGTAGGATATTCCTATGGCGCAGCGATTGGATGCTCAGTCGTGAATTATTCTGAAAAAGTCATTGGATATGTGGCAATTTCGTTTCCTTGGGATTTTATGGGTGCGAAATATAAAAAGTTCTCTCAATCTGATAAACCAAAATTATTCATCCAAGGAGATAAAGATAATATCGCCGTATACAGCAATTTTGATGCTCATTACAAAGATTATCAAGATCCTAAAAAACACGTAGTAATTAAAGGTGCGAATCATTTTTATGTGGGATACGAAAATGTAATAGCAGATAAAGTATATGACTTTTACATGTCTTTATTAAATTAAAAATAGAGAAATTAATTAATTATAAATAGTCTTAAATGGTTGTAAGCTTTTCTAAATCAGGGGTAGCGTTTTCTACGGCCCATTCTAATAACTGGTCAATGTATTTCTCAATATCGTCCGATTCTGGGGGTCTTGCTAAAACTGATAATATGAATTTCGTGGTTTTGTCCCTCATGACAATATTACGACAAATTATAAAATCGTTAATATATTTTATTTTCATGCTCGTCATCTCTGATAACTCCATTTCTTCCGCTGCCTTGTATGCTGCGTCACTTAATAATGATCCCATCGCAGCAATGACT
Organism: Promethearchaeota archaeon; assembly: GCA_030610785.1. Taxonomy (GTDB): domain Archaea; phylum Asgardarchaeota; class Lokiarchaeia; order Sigyniarchaeales; family SOKP01; genus JAUWRB01. The sequence goes on from JAUWRB010000009.1 coordinate 27,526, forward strand.
CTTTCGTCCACTTCTCCTGCTATTGCGTTATATCCAACGAGTAACCCCGCTGCAGTGGAAATTAATGAGGCTCGAAAATTGCCATTATCATTCAATTCTTTAAGTATCATTTCTAGCCGTGAAACCATGATGTCATATCCCTTAATTCTAATTATTAATACTAATAAGAACAATAAAATATTTAATTATATCTTATTATTTATTTTTTTTATGATTTTAAATTTATTAAAAAAGTTGATATTATATTTTTGTCATCTATTTTTAAAGTAAGAACGCTTGGTCTTGCGACCGGAGTACTGAATCCTTTTTTCATTGGGGGCGCTTTTGGTCTTGTCGGAGAGCCAGGATTTAAAATTAAAGTATTAAAAGGCGTGCCTTTTATCAACGGCTGGTGAGAATGACCGAGAATTAAAACGTGTAAATCGTTTTTTTTAAAAAAATTCTCTAAATCTTCTGGTTGTTCGTGAATTACTCCAATATTATAGTTTCCAACGGAAAATTTAATAAATTTCTTTAAATTCTTGATTTTATCCTCGTTTCCCTTTACGCATATAGTAGGGGCAATTTTTTTTAACTCATCTAAAAAAAAAAGTTCGCACACATCTCCTGCGTGAATAATTTCGTCCACATCCTTAAAGATTTCCTTTAATTGATTAATTAAAGCCTTAATTTTGTCAGAATCATCTTTTAATGATACATGAGTGTCAGAAATAATTCCAAATTTTACCACGATCCTAAAACCTCTTTATAGAATGAATAGACTTATTAAAAAAATTAAAAATCCGAAAAATAAATCAAAAAAAATACGAACACATTTATCACTATTAGATTCTCCAATACTATTATCCTTTAGAAAATAATTTTTTAATTCATCATAACCAATTGATAAGCCCTCTCTAATTCTTGAAAATTGCCAAATAAATAAAATAATCGTTCCAATTAGCAGTGGTAAATATAAATATAAAGCTATCGTCAGAAAATTATTTCCTTGGACGTAATTCCAAACAGCATGAGCAGAAATTATATTGTTAATAGCATGAGCAAAAATTACTGGAAAAATCCATTTTTTCCTTAAAACACTGATAGAAAGTATAATTCCTACGAAAAATGCCTGCAAGAACCATATAAACGGAAATATTATAGGATATTCACTACTTATTGGGTTTAGAAAGTAAGCAAAATGGTTTAAGCCAAAATAAAAAGATGTCATAATTACTGCGGACATTTTAAGAAAATAATCGCCGCCTCTTTTTGCTAAGAAACCTCTAACTAAAGTCTCTTCGTAAAAAGATACAGAAATCTGGATAACAACAACAAACAATAGAAATATAATATAATTATCTAATAATAAGTATAAATTTGTATTATTCGAAGATAAAGCTTTTGCCGTGTAATCCAACATTTCAGGCATTAAAAAGTAAGTTAAAAAATCTAATGGGATAAAAACTAAGAACAATAATAGAATACCTTGCAAAAATTGATACTTAAAATTATTTTTTGATATTTTATATAAGTTTAAATGTCCTATAGAAGGATAAATTTCATCTTTTTTAGGAGTCTCGTTTTTTTTGGGCTCTAATAAAGTTATTGAT
>JAUWRB010000226.1 GCA_030610785.1 Promethearchaeota archaeon
ATCTGAGAAATTACATGGATTCTATGGAAGAAAATCTTATTAAGACTCAAAAAAAGGACATTTTTTTAAATTAAGATTCTTTCAAAAATTTTAAATAAATATTAAAATTGATATAATCTATAAATTAATATAACATACAAAAAAAAGAGGGAAATTTATGACATTAGAACCTTTCGATATTTATAATGCGATATTACAATTGATTTTTGTCTCTGTTTCTATAATTGTTGGTCTAAAAATAATATCAAAATATCCCAAATACAAAAAAAGAACGTTATTATTAGTAGGATTTGCATGGATTGGTATGGTTGAGCCTTGGATGGCGTCGTGTTCAAGTTTTTTATTCACGATTACAACTGGTATGATGTTCTCTGTCGAAATATATCTTTTAATAGGGTTGTTTTTTCTCCCCCTGACAGTATTTATTTGGTTTATTGCCTTTACTGACCTTTTGTTTAAAGAAAAACAAAAAATTATTCTATTTATAATTGCAATTTATGGTGTTCTATTTGAAACATTCTTCTTATTTTTTCTATTTACAGAACCATCCGTTGTTGGAATTTTACATGGACCTATCGATATAGAATATGGATTGTTGATTCAATTATACTTGTTTTCAGTTTTAGTTTTAACTCTAATTACTGGCGTTTTATTTGCCCTAAAAACTTTAAATGTTGACGACGCAGAAGTTAAACTGAAAGGTAAATTACTCTTGATGGCATTTATATCATTCGTATGCGGAGGTATATTAGATATAATTTTTACTGCAAATCTCGTAGAACTGCTCATAACAAGAATAATATTAATTTCTGCCTCATTTGAATTTTATTGCGGTTTCGTTCTACCTGAATGGATGAAGAAATTATTTATCTTGAAAAAATGATTGTTAATTTAATTTTTTTAATAGTATTTTTAAATGACATCTAAAAAAAATGATAAAAAATGAGTAAAAAAAACAATAAAACAGAAGAAAAATTTTCAACAAAAAAGATGTTCGCCTTTGGCGTAGGACAATTTTCTGACGCAATTGCTTTACAAATGTTTACAATTTATATTTTTACGTTCTATTACGCGGTTGTTGGAATAAATGTAAATCTTATCACGTTAGGATTCATTTTGTGGTCTATTTGGAACGCGTTCAACGATCCTCTACTAGGTGCATTATCAGATCGAACGAAAACAAGGTGGGGTAGAAGAACGCCGTACATAATGGCTGGTATTGGTCCATTATGCATAATAATAGTATTATTATTTACCCCTCCTACTGGCGTGGAAATTATATCTTTCATGTATTTTTTGATTGTAATGATCTTATTCGATACTTTTTTTACAATGTATGATTTAAACTTTTGTGCCCTTTTTCCCGAGCAATTTCAAAATTTAGACCAAAGGGCAAAAGCAAGTGCCATTAAACAGTTGTTTACGGTAGTTGGATTGATTTTTGCCTTTTTATTACCAACTTTTATTATTCCTGATTTAACAGATAAGAAATATATTACCGAATACATGTACGCTGCGATAGTCATGAGTATAATCGTCTTCATTGGAGCAATTATCATGATAAAGTTTGGGATAAAAGAAAGAATTGAATTTTCTGAAGATTATAAGACCGCACCTCCAATATTAAAGTCCATAAAATTTTCAATGAAAAATAAATCATTTAGAATATTTATTATCATGAATGTTTCATATTGGTATGTAGTGGGGATGCTCCCAATAATCGTTCCTCTTTACGGTAAGTTTGTTTTAGGAATAGGTGAAGGCGAATCATTTTTACTAGGGCTCTTATTAGGTGTTGCGTTTCTTTCAGCGGCGGGTTTCATGCCATTATGGCGTTTTATAGCTCTTAAGGTAGGAATGAAAAAAGGCGTACTACTCTCTATGGGCACGTTCCTTGTGACATTGGTACCATTCATGTTCATTTCTGATGTACCAACTGCCTTTATAGCGTTTATATTTGTTGGATTAGGTCTTTCAGGCGCAATTTATTTCGGGGATATTCTTCTTTCAGCAATAATAGACGATGACGAATTGACTACGGGAACAAGGCGAGATGGTGGTTATTTCGGAATAAACGCCTTGCTTACTAAATTATCAACGATTTTAGTAATTCTTACTATAAGTTTTGTTTTTAATAGCGTTGGTTGGGCTGTTTTTGACCCCCTTGGAACCACTGAGGAAACAATTTTTGGTCTTAGAAGTTTAATATTTATTTTTCCTGCTATTGCCTTAGTGATTGGATTTTTATCGTTTATCCGGTTCCCCATTACCAAGGAAAAATATGAACAAATAAATATAGCCTTAGAAAAATTACACGCTGAAAAAAAAGAAAACGTTTCAATTTTAAAAAGTTAAACAATAAATTCTTTATTTTCAGTATTTTTTTTTATTATTCTTTAATAATTATGGAAGAATTTTATAATAAGATTTATTTAAAATATTATTAAAAATATAAAAAAAGATTAATATGAGTTTCGTTAAAGTTAATGGTATAAAAATTTGCTATGAAATTTATGGTAAGGACGATAATTATCCAATAATATTAATTCATGGCTATGGTGGAAAACAAAGTGCTTGGATTGCTCAAATTCCCGATTTATCAAAAAAATATAAGGTAATAACATTTGATCTTCGTGGAACTGGTAAATCAGATCGTCCAAATATTCCCTATACCATGGAAATGCTTGCGGGTGATATAAATGGTTTAATGAATTATCTCCAAATCGATAAAGCTCATTTAGGTGGTAGATCATTAGGCGGAATGATTGCTCAAAATTTCGCGCTCATTTATCCTGAACGAGTAAACAAGTTAATATTAATCACTACAACTCCAGGATTTCCCGATAAACAAGCAGTAGAATTGACAATAAAAGGACGGAGTGAAGCATATGAAACGCTTAAAAATGATCCGGTAAAAGCATTTTGGCAACAAGCTATAATGGTTTATTATCAAAAATTTAGAAAAGAGATGGAATCTAATCCTAAAAAGAAATTCCATGGTATCTGGTCTGTTGAGGATTTAATAAAAGATGGCGCTATTAACCCTACAAAACCTCAAGATATTAAAAATCTAGGTAATGCAATTAAGAACCACGATGTTTTCGATAGATTAAATGAAATTAAAAATAAAACGTTATTACTTGCTGCCTCTCACGATAGACTGTGCCCTAAATCAACCATGATTGGAATGAGTGAAAAAATTCCAAATAGTACTATAAAGATCATTGAAAAAGCAGGACATTTCATAACATTATCAAGAGCTCCCGAAGTAAATAAAATTTTAATTGAGTTCCTTGATAATTAAATTACAACTTTTTTTAATAATAATTAATTCAGTAATTCTCAGAATAAATAAAATAATCCTTAATGGAAGTAGTTTCTTTATATTGCTCACTATACATATGAGAAAAATAAAATTAAAAAGTGTTAAAATTGAATAAAAAAAAATATTTTAAAGAACTGAATTCTTTCCAAGAAACTCATGTAAATGAAAAATACAAGAATATCACTTTCACAGTTATATTAATTCAACCGGAGACTGCGGGAAATATTGGGTCAATAGCAAGAATCATGAAAAATTTCGGATTTAACGAGCTCGTTATTTTTAATCCTATTGATAGCGTAGAAAAAATCTTTTCCCATGAAACACAAGGCTTTGCTATGGGCGGAAACGATATCCTTCTAAACGCAAGAATCGTAACCATTGATGAACAAAAAGACTATTTAAATGAATATAAAAATCTCGTGAGAAATTACGATTTAATAATAGCAACAACAGCAAAAGGCAAACATTATAGAAATATTAAACGTTTAGCTATTTTTCCCGAAGATTTAACAATTCCAATCTCAGAGAAACCTCTAAATATTGCGATATTATTTGGAAAAGAATCAAGTGGTTTAACAAATGAGGAAATTTCGCTCGTAGATATTCTTCTGAGAATACCAAGTAACGACAATTATCCAACTTTAAACATATCACACGCTTGTGCTATTATTTTATACGAAATTTTTAAAAAAATATATACTATTAATATTGGACGAGGAAAAAGTCCTATTCTACTAGCAACTAAAGATGACCGTCTTTTCCTTCGCGGAATCATAAAAGAACTTATTGAAAAGTTAAAGATAAGAACATATAAAGAAGAAATTGTATTTTTTGCGTTTAAAAATATATTTGAACGGGCGTTGATGTCAAAAAAAGAACTGAGTTTAATAGCAGACCTTTTTTCAAAAATAAATTTGGTACTTAAAGATATTAATCTTTATGAAAATTAATTAAAAGATTATATGAAATATTTTTGTTGCAATTGGATGTACTCGCGGTAATCTCGAAGTTCCTTCTCAACTAGCTCAAAAATAATCTCATAAAACTGTCGAAATAGTTCCTCTGGAAATATTTTTTTCTCGAAAATGATTTCAGATACTAAATCTTCGCTGAGGATTTGAGAATTAATAGGTTGATTATATAATAAGAAGTTCATTCTGACTTTTTCGACTTTTGCCTTAACAATGTCTCTTGTAATATCATAATATATATCGTTTTGTGAATCAAGAAAGTAAGGGTAATTCTTATCGTCTAATATTTTTACGATATTTAATGCCCATGAGATCTTTTCCACGCAATAATCTAATGAATTTGGTTGAAGCCCGAACTTTCGGCAGAACTTTTTTTTAGAATCATGTAAGGGAAATGTAATTGGGTGTCTTGTAATGATGTAATACGCAGAAATAAGGAATTTAAAAAGATTATGAGGGATTTTTCCGTTAATTCTTAAAAACCTATTAATCATGGAAATAACTTCTAATATTACTGTACGATTAATTTCGAATTGCTCTAAAAAATCTCGACCATCCTTAAGTAAATCGATTATAATTTGGTCTTTTGTATTTAAATCTTCTCTATTGATTGTAAAAAATTCCAACATTTAACACACACGACCTATCCTTGAATATATTTTAATATATTAAATATATTATTGTGATACTATTCGTATGATATTAATATAATATTAATTATATTTAAATGTTGCATTAATGCATCTTCAAAGTTATAAAAATGCAAATATTTAAATACATTATTGATCTTTAAAAGATCAAAGAATAATTTTGCAGAAAGTTTTATGACAGATATCTCAGAAAGTAAGGAAAAACGTTCAAGCTTATCAAGAATAACTGCAGGTCTGGATGAGTTCGATCATAAAGTAGTCACTCGAATGGCTAGAGCTCGAAGTTTATCACTTTCTGAAATAGTTAGAACACTTATTCATCAATGGATTGAATCTAATCCCGAAATATTAGAAAAGAATTATGGCATAAGTTTTAAAGAAATTACAGAAGAGATTAACCGTGAGAGTTACGAAATCTCATTAGATAAAACTTTAAAACCATATGAAAGGGGAATTATAGATGAATTACCTGAATTTTTCGAAATTGTAGAAAATGTAAATATTGAAGATTTATCTGAGCATTTTAATGTTGATGATAAGGTAATCAAGAGAATTATTTTTACTCATGGAAAAGAGTTAAAAAATCGTGGATT
>JAUWRB010000043.1 GCA_030610785.1 Promethearchaeota archaeon
AGAGAGTTACATCGAAACTAAAAATGGAAAATTAGCTAAAGTTGTTGTTGATTTTAGCAGCCCCCAATACTGGTTAAAAACCACGGTGACCACCTGTGCAGCGTGTGGTTTCCAATTCCATCTACGTGATAGCAACGAAAATTTTTACCAAGGACTTGAAGAAACCAGAAAAAAGGAAGGAACTCAACCCGTTAAATGGTCTTACGATTTTAATGACTATAAAACCGAATAAAAAAGTTCTATTAAACTTCGTTAATTTTTTTTTGTTTTTTTTCTTTTTGTTTTCCAAAGATTAAATGTTATATTTTTTGTATGGGATAAAATCATGTTGTTAATTAAATCATCTATAAAAAAATCTATAACAATTTTAAAAAATGAAAATTTTATTTTACAAATAACTTAACATTTAATCTTTCCAAAAAGATTTAAAATTAAAATGTACTCAATCATTTTCATTTTAATGTAAAAGAGAACGAAATTCCTTAAGATTAAAAAATTTTTTAATAAATTAACTATTAAACCAAAATAATAATAAAATAAAATACAATAAAAATAGTATAAAAGAAAAATGCCAATCAAGACAGCATTCATGCAGCTTTCTAGCTGTTGGGGATGTCATCAGAGTCTTTTAAACGCTCATCTTAGGTTACTTCCAATTCTAAAAGAGTTAGAAATTGTTTATTGGCCCACTGTTGTCGATTTCAAGCACGACTCATTAGTAGCTAGAAAAGATGGCGAGATCGTTTTAGGTTTAATTGAGGGCGTAGCAAGAACAAAAGAAGATACAGCAAATGTTAAACTCATGAGAAAGAAATGCGCAATCATAATTGCTTTTGGAGCGTGTGCGTGTTATGGAAGCGTAAAAGGGTTAGCTAATTTGTTCGATATAGACGATTTAATTAAAAGAAAATTCATGGAAACTGAATCAATTACAGATGATGACCCTAAAGAACCTACCGAACATGTTCCGGGGTTTGAAGAATTTATTGTAAATGTTAAAGACATTATTGATGTGGATGTATTTATTCCGGGATGTCCACCTACTACTGATAATATCGTTGCTGCTATTTCGTATTTATTTTCTTTACTTGGAGAAGGTCCAACTTCTCTAAATAAAAACGGATGTGCATGTGATTCTTGTAATTTAAACAAAAAAGGATGCTTTTTAGATCAAGGAAAATTATGTTACGGTCCAATTACTGCTGCAGGTTGTGAATTATTATGCCCCCACGAGGGAGATATTTGTTATGGATGTTTTAAGCCAACAAATAAACCAGGTGCAAGAACAAAACAATTAAATGATATGATTGATAATTTAGAGATATTAACACCGGAATTAGGCGCAAGTCTACAACATTTTCTTGATTTATATTTAGGAGTTTCAAACATTACGAACTTTTATTTTCGCGGAGATTTAATCCAAAGGTTAGCTTACGAGCCGGAGAGTTTTAAAGTAAAAGAAATTGATACTAAAAATGGAAAAAAATTAATTTTAGATGTGGCTCCAACAGGAAATAATGTAATGGATGAAATAATCGGAAAAGCATTATTTCTCCTAAAAGACGACCCCAACTTTAAGTTTAGTTCTAAAACGGTTTGTAGCCATTGCGAAAGAGATGTAGCCGATAAAGTTCCAACTGAATTAAAACGTGATTATGAAGGGTTACCTACGATGGATAAATGCTTTTTAGAACAGGGATATATATGTTTAGGACCAGTAACACAAGCAGGTTGCGGAGCAATATGTCCAAATAAAGCAAATGCGCCATGTCTGGGGTGTTATGGACCACCTGTAGGTATAAAAGACCAGGGAACTAAATTCATGAGCACTTTGGGTTCTCTTTGTGCTGAAAAAGATCCTTCAGAAATAATGAACATGATTAAAGATCCCGCGGGTTTATTTAATAGATTTACATTAGCTGCTAGTACATTAGGGCATAAATTTCATGATAACTTGGAGGATGAATAAAAATGGTAAAAGAAATAATAGTTGAACCCGTAACTCGATTAGAAGGACATGGAGGGTTGCGAATTGTTATTGGAGACAATGGTAAGGTTAAAGACGCTCAATTTAACATTACTTCAACGAGGTTTTTTGAGAAATTTGTAGAAGGTCGCTATTGCGAGCATGTTCCAAGAATAACCAATAGAATTTGTGGAATCTGTCCAATTCCTCATCATTTAACAGCGACAAAAGCAGTAGAGGATGCCTGGGGTGTGGAAATTCCAACGCCGGCGTTAAAGTTGCGAAAATTGATGATGAACGCAAAGCAGTATTCTTCGCACCTATTACATTTTTACGCTTTAGCCGCACCCGACTTCTTAGTGGGTCCCTTTGGAGATCCAGCTTTAAGGAATATCGTCCACGTGATTAATAAAATGCCCGAGGTTGGCGCTATGGCCTTAAAAATGATGGACTTCGGTCAAAAATTGTGCGCTGAAGTTGGTGGTAAATCTATTCACCCGATTGCTGCGATAGTAGGAGGGATGAAAAAGCCAATGGACGAAGACGCGAGAGATAAATTTCTTAAAATGATTCCTGAACAATTAAAATCCGTGCAAAAGACGGTAGATATAGCGTTAAAAGTTATAGACGATTATTGGGATGTGATTGCCAATATTGGTGTCGTTCCAACTTATTATCTTGCGATGACTAAAAATGGCGTACACGATATTTATGAAGGAGATATTCGAGTTGTCACTCCCGATGGAAAAAAATTTGATTACGATTACCACAAATATTTAGATGTTATAGGCGAACACATTCCTAACCATTCGTATGCAACCCACACGTACTACAAGCCTGCAGGCTATCCTGAAGGTATTTATCGCACGAATTGTTTAGCAATGACTAATGCCGTGGATAAGATGGCAACACCCTTGGCAAATGACGCATTAAAAGCGATGAGAGAGAAAATTGGTGAAGTAATTCATCATACTTTTGCTTATCATTGGGCAAGAATTATAGAAATGGTTGAAGCGTTCGAAATTATTAAGGAATTACTTGAAGACCCAGACATTTGCAACCCAGATTGTAAGACTTTAGATGTTGAACCAAAAGAAGGAGTTGGCGTTGGTATGACGGAAGCTCCAAGAGGAATATTGTTGTATAATATCTGGTCTGACCCTGATGGAATATGCAAGAAATTAAATCTAATGGTTGCAACAAATCACAATATTGCGGGGATAGAAAAGTCTTTGATGCATGTTGCTAAGCAGGTGTTCGAAGATAAGGTATTAGATGGAATTAAATTACCAGATCCATGGATTAAATAAAAAAAATAATTTTTTAAAAATAATTAATTACTTTACAAGAGTGAAAAAAATGGTAAGTGTTGATTTTGAGTTAAGAAAAAAAGTAATGGACGCTCATATAAAAGATACATTGAAATACTGTTATCAATGCGCTCGTTGTACTGATGTGTGCCCAGTCTCAAAAGTTACAGATGGAAGGTATGATCCAAGACAAATTATTCTAAATTCTTTTTTGGGATTAAAAGAAGCAATATTTAATCAGGAATCTAATTTTAATCTATGGGGTTGTACTATTTGTGATACGTGCGATGAAGTGTGTCCACAAAAAATTGGATTAACGGAAGTATTTGCAGTATTAAGAAATATGAGTATTACCATGGAAGAAGGCCCAGAGTATTATACTTCTCAAGCATCAACGATTTACGACAGCGGGAAAGCGATTCCAATGCAAACCGCTATTGAGAGAAGACGAGACCAATTGGGTCTTCCGAAGATTGAACCTCCCAATATTGAAGAGGTTCAAAAAATATTAAATGAAACCAATCTAAATAAAATTTTAAAAAAATAAAAGAAAAGAGGATTTAATATGGCAAAAGTAGATGAATATAAAATGTTTGAAGGGTGTACAATTGGAAATAGAATTCCCTTTATTGAGGCGTCTGCAAGGAAAGTGTTTGATAAATTAGGAATAAAAACCTCTGAAGGACCATTTGCTTGCTGTCCAGACCCAGTAGGATTTAATTCTGTTGATCATTCGAGCTGGTTAGCCATGGGTGCAAGAAATCTAACTATCGCAGAAGCCGAAGGAAAGGACATTATATCTCTATGTAATGGTTGTTTCCAAACTCTTAAAGCCGTTAATCACGAGTTGAAGCACGACGAGCACGAAAAAGAAAAAATTAATAAAATTTTAAGCTCAATTGGAAAAGAATTCAACGGTTCTATTAATGTTTGGCACTTTGTAGAAGTATTGTACAATATTGGTTTAGAAAAAATTAAGGAAAATGTCACTCACGAATTGTCTGGTCTAAAAGTAGCGTGCCATACAGGATGTCATTATAATAGACCTTCAGAAATCATGCAAACTGATGACCCCATGAAACCTGTAAAATTAAGGGAATTAGTAGCCGCAACAGGAGCAACTCCAGTAGATTATGAAGAAGAAATGCTTTGTTGTGGAGCGGGTGTTGGGAATATTGAAGAAGAACCATCAATGCAAATATTAGCAAACAAGTTTAGTAGCGCTATAAACGCTGGAGCTGAAGCTATTGTAGTTATATGTCCTGCATGCTTCCAACAAATGGACACGAATCAGAAGAAAGCCGAAAAACAAGCTAACAAAACTTTCGGCGTTCCAATAATATACTTAACCGAATTATTGGCTTTGTCTTACGGCATTAAATCAGAAGAAATAGGCTTGAAATTCCACCGCTCTAGATTAAATGCTTTATTAGAAAAACACGGAATTAAATAAAATTTAAAAACAGATTTTTTTATCTTAAAAATTTAAAAAATTGATTAAAAATAAAAAAATAATGGAAAAAAAAATGACTGAAAATATACCAGAAGGCGTTATAAATCTCTTAGAGATGATAGTACGCTGTTACGATTGTTGACTATCGTGTGCTGCTCACATTACTGTCGTTAATGAGGATGGTAAGGAGATTTACTCACGACAATTAAATGTTGGTTTAGGATGATTATCCAATAAAAAATTTAGATTGGATATGACGGCCCTCGTGCGGGTAAAACTAACAAAAAAATTTTTATCCTTTTTATATTTTATTTTCAAGATAATCCAACTCTGGCATTTACATCATTAATGAAACTATCAATCTCTTGCACTTTCAAATGAATTGAATCCCAATAATTAAACCTTCCTAATACTATTTGTCTAAATTTCTTTTAGAATTTCCTTAATTCTATTTAGTAAGAAATAAATACCATGAGTTCTATATTTTCTATGAATTATATTAGAACTATGAGGGGAATTAAATTACAACAGAATTTGACTATATATAATCTTTGTAAATGTGAATATGTAAAATTCGGGGTATAATTTGAAATTTTTATCATCCATTATAAGTTTTTCTTTGAACTCAGAAATTTTATTGAACATGCTACATTTTCTCTAAATGGAATGAGTGAAAAAGTCGAGGATAAAATTAAGGAGCTCGAGGAACGGCTGGCTAACACTAAAGTTAATAAAGCCACGCAGAAGAGCATAAATTTCATCAAAGCATCGCTTGCCAAGCTCCGAGATGACTTAATTCGCATCGTAAGTTCTAAAAAGGGCGGCGGTAGTGGCTTTGGGATTAAAAAATCGGGCGATACACAAGTTGCATTCATAGGATTCCCTTCTGTGGGTAAATCTTCGCTACTTAATTTGCTAACAAAGGGTGATACTAAATCTAAAGTAGCTGCTTATGATTTTACTACCATCACCGCCATACCAGGTATGATGGATATAGAAAAGGCAAAAATACAGCTCATTGATTTACCGGGGATAATCCTCGGTGCTTCTGCAGGGAAAGGCCGTGGGAAAGAGGTTTTGGGGGCGATAAGATCTGCTGAATTAATATTGATTATTATCTGTTTTCTTAGTGATGGAACCATTAACTTTGGAGATTTAGATATAATTCGAAGCGAGTTAGGTAACGCCGGAATTCGGTTAAATACACGACCTGCCCGGATAGTCATAAAAAAGCAAACAAAAGGAGGCCTGCATTTCTCATATAAAGGTAACCAAATCATGGATAGCGAAGAAGTCAAGGCCTTAATGAATGATTTGGGTGTTAACAACGCGGGCGTCTATTTTTCTGAGCCGAACATCACACCGGATCAATTAATTGATTGTGTATATGGTAATCGAGTATATATAAAGGAGTTTGTCGTAATTAACAAGTCTGATTTAATGAAAACACCCATCTCCCCTGAGAAAATTACGAAAGCGATTGGCCACGATCATTGGGTCATGATCTCGGCGAAAAATGAAGAAAATATCAATTCCCTCCGTCATAAAACCTTCAAGGAATTGGACTTGATTCGAGTGTATCTAAAACCCCCAAGAGAAGAAGCAGACATGGAAGAGCCCATCATTCTTCGCCGTGGAGATACTTTAGAAGTTCTCTGCCGTAAAATACATAATAGATTTATAAAAGATTATCGCTACTCATTAGTATGGGGTAAATCTGTTAAGCACCCCGGTCAAAAGTTTGAAAAAATGGATCATATAATTGAAGATGGCGATATCATATCAATATATTTAAAACGCTGAATTTCAAGATTTTTAATGGATTTTGTTCCTTTAGGTGTCGCTCATTCGTTAATCGTATCTCGTTTTTTAAATACCCGAATTCTATTTGAGAATTCTGTTATTTATTTCTATTGTAATATTCTTCTAATAGATTTACTGAATTATTGAGACTCAATATATACTATGTAGAAAAATCGGAAAGGAAAAAACTTTTGAAAAGGTTGATAATCTCATTGATTCAAATTATATTAATATTCAATCATTAGAACATTTCATTAGAGATATTAGTATTTTCTTTATATCTCTTGAATTCCCTTAACCTTTTATACGCTTTCTCGTTTAAAGATAGCGTAAGTATGATCATTTTCAACTTTTATTAAATTTCATAAATAATTATTTGAGAGTTCTCATTCATTAATTTCTTCAAAGATTTCAATCTTCTTATTTAAACTTTATTCATTGTAACCATATAATCCCGCCCAATACTCCAATATCCTGTTTTTTAATTCATGAATTTACGAATTATGGGGAAGATTTAAAGGTTTGAAGATCATGTTAGAAAGATCCTAAAGTTGTTGCCATGTTTAAAGAGCTTTTTGGGCTATTATTTCGTAAAATTATCCAAAATAACATGGGAAAGAGTTCGAATAGCGTGCTTTGATTGTTATTGAAGCTATGCGGGCCTAAGACGGAACTTTCAGTCGAGAAAAAGATACGCGGTTTTGTAATTATCAGAAACGAACCAGAACTTTTATCAAAAGTACAAATAGAGCGAAATATACGCGGAGATTTTATTATTGACGATTTAATCTCTCCAGAATATATCGTCCAGGGTTAATAATTATTGGTCCCTTGGGAATATATTGTGATACTTTCGGTGAAATCTTCTAAAGGGTATTTTCAGGTAGACATAACGAGACCGATCAGATTCCCTGGGACAGTGTAGTGTCTATAGATAAAGAGAGTTCGAGATAAATAGTGTAATATTTATGGATAAAGAGAGTTCGAGACAAATAGGGTAATATCTATAGATAAAAAGAGTTCGAGACAAATAAGTCTTCGTGTTATGATGTTTTGTGATCACTATGTCATCACAAAAAAATTAAGGCTTAAAAAGTTTAGAGTTTGACTTTAAATTAAAATATTTAAGTCAATATTGTTTAGTATCTATTGAAGTATTTAGAAAAAATGAATGTTATAATTGAGACTGAATGAAAAAATTAAAAATCTTCTTAGATACATCCGTCTATAGTGCGATTTTTGATGAGAGAGATCCGAATCGCCAAAATCAAACTCAAGATTTCTGGAAAAATATTGAGGAATATAACCTTTATTATTCCCAGATAAATATAGAAGAAATTGACGCCGTATCTGATGAGGAGTTAAAGAAAAAGATGAAAATGCTTTTAAAAATAGGAAAAAAGATTGAAATAACTGAAGAAGTTAATGAATTAACTAAAAAATATATTAATGAAAATTTAATTCCAGAAAAATATGAGAATGATGCTTTATTATTAGCCTTAACTTCAGTTTATTCTTTAGATATATTGGTGAGCTGGAATTTTAAACATTTAGTAAAAAGAAAAACTCGAATAGGGGTTAACTTGGTTAATTTAAAAGAAGGATATAAATCAATAGAGATTCTTGCCCCTCCAGAATTGTAGAGGTGATGACGATATGTTATATGATATTGAAATTCTTTTAGAGGATTTAAACTTAACGATTAAAGAAAAAGAAGATTTAATTAAAGAATTGCGAGATGAATTCCCTCAAGATGAAATGCTTTTTGAATTACATCTCTATCGTGTAGTTCAATTTTTAAAAAAACAGAATATACCATGAATAGATCTCGTTTTTTTTTTTATTTACTTGTGTGATTAATTCTTATATTTTCTGTATGTATGAATCCTTTTTTTCTTGATTAATTAATATAATTACGAATTACGCCTCCAAGTTGTAGTTATATCCAATTTATAATTTTTTCAAAATCTTTTTTTTTTGCTATACACAAAATATAAGAATTAATCACTTGTGTTGAAGAAACAATAAGAAAAAATGATTATTTTTACAGGGCAAAAAATTTGAAAGTACAAAATCCATAATTACTTTCAAGAGGATTAATTCGAGCAATATACGAGACAAAATTGCCTTAACTGCTTTAAAAAACCATCCAATCTTGGATAGGATTCTCAATGGAGGGACCTAGCAATTTAAATGAATCATTCTTGAAATGTTCATCACAAGAATAGAGCACATCAGCATCTTGATATAAAGGTAAAACACATAAATAATCCCAGATATGGATTTTGTTGTGTACGCTTAATTCAATTGCCCTTTTTAAATCCTCACTATTGACATCATACCACCGCATGTATTCACCGCTCAATAGTTGAAAACAGAATTCTTGAACGAATGGTAAAGGTAATCGAGTTCCCCGATACGCTAAAACATGAAATAACTCACAGAGTTGGAAAGTTGTCATTAAAATTCTAACATTGTTTAAATTAATTTTTAAAAAATCAGAAGCTTTTTGATTTCTTTGAATCGCCTTCTCGTAATCAAGTTGGTTATTGAAATTAGATTTTTCTGGAATTTTTAGAGCGAATACCCAAAGTTGCGTATCGATAAAAACCGCTATTTTAACCACCAATATCCTCGTAATCGTATTCTTTTAAATCATCTGGATGAATCCCGTAGAATTTTTGCTCCATTAAAGAAAGAATGGCTTTCCTATCTTTTTCTATTTTCGATTCTAAATCTTCTATTTTCGATGAAGAATTTTCTTGCCTTTCTAAGAGATAGATTATAGCATCTTCTAAAGTCATTCTTCTTCCTTGATCATTCGTTAATTCTCCAACAATGCGATGAAGCCGTTTTGCTGTTTTTTTTGATACTTTAATAGTAGTACTTTCCATATATATATTATATATAATATAATATTTATACTAATTCATGCTTTTTAGATTTTTGTTCGAATCCTCAATTTTATTTCTATTTTTCAAATTAACTTCGAATCATTTCAATGGCATTATTAAATTAATTTTATCTGAACTTGAACCTTGCGCTATATCTGAGATTTTAGATTACCTTAGATCCGATTTTTTTTATCTAAAAGGTTAATATGAAAAAAAGGTATGGATTAATTTAGATGTGTTTCTTCTAAATATATAAAATGACTCAAGTTAAAAGGTGTTGTTTTCTAGTGACTAATGTTCATGAATCAGTAATTAATTTTAAAGATTCGTTTACATCCTTCGGGGAGAATAATAAGGGGGAAGTAAGATTTCCCTTAAATCAGGATCAATTAAATGCAACCGAAACAGAGGACGGTCACCGTCAAAAATAACCGCCCGTTTTGTAAGTGCAAAATTAAATGGAAGAATTCCCTTTGCATCAATCATTTGGCGGCGATAAGGACGCGTAGTAATTTGATAATCTTCAGGAGAGTAATCTTTTTCTTCATCGGCAAAAACCTCTTGAAGCACGATTTTCTCGAAAGTGCTGGAGGTGAAATTGGAACTGGAACCGGAATTAACCCTCTCTTTCTTTGGAAGGAAATTCACCTCTAAATACGGAGGTTCATCAATTATTTTGTAATATCCAACTTTCGAACGGTCTCGTCCGGGATATCTATAGCATAATCGAAAAGAGGTGTTTTTTCTCGAAAAACGAATGGCACGCACTTAACATTGCCTTCAGCCGACTTGATCTCGAATAATTTTTCGTGAAATTTTTATTTCAAAATGAGATATTATAATAAAAATATTTTTAAGTCTGCTTTAAAACATTTAAAACAAATTGATTTACAAAAAACAATTTCAATAATAGAGAAAATAAAAAGACAGAGCTTTGGAGATCAAGAGCGCGAAGAGATTAACAGTTTAAAAAAAGAGCTTTCTTTATAAATTATTAATTAATAATATTATTTTATTAAAAATTTCTTTCATTATAAGAAATAAGTAAATTTCATCAATTATTTTGTAAATATCCAACTTTCGAACGGTCTCGTACGGGATATCTACAGAAAAAAAATATAAAAACTTCAAAGGATTAAGGCGATAAATTATGGAACGATGGGGATTTTATGAATTAGATCATGATGACATACTTGGAGGTGCAATCCCACTTCGATTAGATGATATTGTTATCTTGAAATGCTTTGGGATAAAAGGGATTGTAGATCTAACTGAGAATGAAAGCTTATTATATGAGAAATATCGCAAAGAAGGAATTGATTATCTCCATCTTCCAACGCCCGATCTCGCCTCCTCTAACATTGAGAGTATCCAAAAATTTCTTATTTTTTATGAAGATCATCATCGTATCTATATCCATTGTCAAGTTGGGGAAGGACGGACAGGAATGTTCTTATCATGTTTTCTAATATATAAATATCAAATGGATGCCCAAGAGGCAATCAAGACGGTTCGCCGAAGACGTCCTAACTCAGTCCACACGAGAGAACAAGAGAAGTTAATTTATAAATTTGCTCGCTTTAAGAACCAAGTTGCCCAATATGACAAGTATATGACTCGTACTGATTTTTTACGACCGCCAATAGACATGTCTTTAGCTCAAAAGTATGAAGGACCTCATTTTGGAGATATTTTATCCCTGAAATTCAATTTTGAGGAAAAAATTTTCGATTTCTCAAATCTATCATCAAAAATACACAAAGGTTTAACACTTCATCTCGATTATCGTGAAGATATCTTTAAAATCCATGCCTATAAAGTCCTCATGGAAAAAGTATTCAAGCTTTTAGATATTTTTAATCTAAATACCCACCATGAGGTTCAATGCAAGGTGATACTTGAATATAAAGGTAAAATTGGCGGATGGAATGATCCCAGAAAAGATGTAACTATCAAACGTGAGGTTATTGGTCTTCTTGAAGGGATCCGCCTGTATGAAGACAAATACAATTTAAGGAAGATTCCTTTTAGTCAAGATGAAATGATTGAGTATAAAGATATATTTCATCCTCCAAAAGTTAAGACAAAATATCTTAATATAACTATGCTTGTAAAAATTAAAAATGATTCCGTTATTTCTAAAAAAATAACATCTTGAAATTCTGAGAAAAAACCTAATAAATAGCTCAAAAACAGAGAACATTAGCTCTATGATTTTAAATATTGTATAATTTTAAATACATCTTCAAATAGAAGATAATATAAGTTAATAAAGAGAATCTTTTTTTAGAAAAATATAAATTCTTACATCAATATATATTATAACGGTGAATAGTATGGATGAAGAAGAAAAGACCTTTAAAATAGACCCAATTTATGAAAAACTTGCCCCAAACGAAGTTTTAATCATTTCAAAAGAAAAAAACTGTGTAACTTACGCTACAAATGAAAATGGAAAACTTATTCTCAGAAAGGCATGCTTTACTGAAGATGAATAGAGTGTGATTATCATTTCTTTGTTTGATACAGGATTCCTTACATTAGCACTTACCGATCATCTACCAATGAAATGGTATCGACCATCCTTTGTAATAGCATGGAAATTGAAACCGTTTACTTTATCTATTTTCATGTTAATAAAATGCCCGAAATTGCCATTGTAATCGTTAATTAAAACATTTTTATAAGCAAAATTTCTTCCAATAGCTTGATTTGGTTCCGTTCCTTCGTGTAAAACCAAGACTTCTCCTTCCCATCCTTTCCATTTTTCATTGATTTTAATCAAGCTATTTCTGAAAACTCTTGATAATCTACCAGATCTTTCCTTAATCGTTCTGCTATTTATTTTTTTCATTTCTTTTGCTATAGTGCCGGGTCTAGCGGTAAATTTCGAAATATTCATGATTTCGGGCTTTAACCATTTTATAAAATTAATCGTTCGATAAAAATCGTGTTCTGATTCTCCGGGAAAGCCGCAGATAATATCAGTAGAAACTGTTAAAGAGGGAAATAATTTTCTTAACTTTTCGATTGGGTCAACGATATCGGATATTAAATAAGGTCTTTGCATTCTTTTAAGTACATTATTGCTTCCTGATTGTATTGGAATGTGTAAGAATTGATACACTTTCGCCAGCTTGTAGATAGAAATCAGTTGATCTAAATCGTCAATCAGAAATTTTGGATTTATCATGCCCAGGCGTAAAAAGAATTTGTACTTTAATTCAACAATTTGATTAATTAATTCTTTCAGATTAGTTCCTTCACGTTTGTAAATACTACAATCTTGAGACGTTAGGTATATTTGTTTTATTCCTTGCTTTAATTGATATTTTATATTTTTAATAATATTCTGAGGATCATAACAATACAATGAGCCTCTCGCATTTTTAACGCAGCAATAAGTACAAGAACCAAGACATCCCTCTGAAATAGGAACAATACCGGTAATTTTATTAGGTTGGTGGTCGATAAAAAAATTGGCTTTATCAATATGTTTATTTGATTTTAAGATTAAATTTTTCTTACCTCTTCGAATTTTTTGAAATATTTCAGGAAGTTCGTTTATATTGTTCAAATCTATTATTGCTGAAAAAGTGGGAATAATATTTTTTATTACTTTAATATAATTAGGTGCTACATGTGGCAAACACCCGGCAATAATTATGTGCTTATTTAGGTCATTACCGTATAATTGGTATAAAGTTTTTAATCGAGCTTTTATCTTGTTCTCAGTTTGTTCTTTGACGCCGCAAGTATTTACGATAATAAACTCTGCGTTTTCAATAGTCGTTGGAACGTGATTGGCTCTTTTTAAAACGCTAGATATAATGTAAGAATCTGCTCTATTTGAAGCACATCCATAAGTCTCAATATAAAACGAATTCGTTTCCATTCTTTTCTAATTCTTTTCTTAATACAATTCGTTTAAGAAAAATTTAATAATCTGATAAAAGATTTAATTATAAAGTTATAAAAAATTTTTTTAATTAAGATATTCTATTATTAAAAAAATATTTCATGAAATAATTTTAAGAAGATAAAAATGGTAAAAACTCAATACGCATTTTGCAAAATTTGTAAGAAAGATGTTGATAAACCAATAAAAAAACAAATGGATTCCATGGAAAAAAATATTTGGGTGATTGTAATTCTGGCGACATTAGGATTTGCGTTAATACCATTTTTGATATACAGAGGAATGATCAATAAAAAGCAATTTTGCCCTAAGTGTCTTACTAAACTGAAATTCTCAGAAAAAGCTTTAGAAAAACCAAAAAAGAAAAAAAAGCCGAGTACCCCTAAGGAGAAAGTACTTGAAAAAATAAAAAAAGAGGAAGAACCCGAAGAAGCGGAAGAAATGGAAGAGAAACCGAAGAAAAGAAAACCTACAAAAGCTAAAGGAGAAGAGGAGGAGGAGGAAATTATAAAAATTTGTCCCTATTGCGGTCAGAAATTGAAGAAGCCAAAAGGATTAAAAACTTGCCCCTATTGTAAAAGTGCCCTCAAATTCTAATTTTAAAAAATTGGGTATTATTATAAAATTAACTTAATTTATCACTTATCAATAATAAAATAAAAATAATAAATACAAAAGAAATAAATATTCTAATAAAGAGTAATAAAATATAAAATAATAGAATTTTAAAATACAAAAAAAAACAAGTAAAAAAAAAAAAAAGAGGATGTGAAAACTATGCCGAGACCAGGAAGAAAAGCACCGCTAAGAGAGCCAAATCCCCTGGATGATTTCAGCTCCTGGGATGTGCGTATTGCTAAAGTTATTTATTACGGGGTAATGCTTGCCTCTGCAATAACTGTATTTGGAGTATGGAGTACAATATTGGGTTTCATACCGATTGCTTCGTGGGAAGTTTTTCTAAATTTAGGTTTAGGGTACCAAATAGCCATCATTGCTGGTGCGATTACGGGACATCTAGCTCTACTCGTACTTTTTTATTCAATGTTTAGAGGCGGAATCGTAAGAATGTGTAAGATATTATTTAAGGACCGATTAGTTGCTAAAAAATGGGAGGATTATTATGGTTTGAGAATGCTTATTGGTGTCACGTTAATAGGTCTTTATGTTACAATTATTAGTCTCATAATTGGACTGCTTCCGACCGTTTTTTTTGAAAGCATCGCAGCACTTTGGATTTGGCAAGTAGAGAATTTTTCGCCGGGATTATGGATTTTATGGGTAGGCTTTATTGTTTTTGTTGTCGTAGGGATAATTTTTATCGGATTAGTTCTTTGGAATCATGGAGTTTACGCTGTTCTTAGACAAGTAAAATCTATTGAAGAAGAGATGGAAGTCGATGAAAACTTGCGAAAGGAAAGGTTAAAAAAAGCGAGCGAAAAAGTCCGTAGAAAAGAATACAAGAAAGAAACTGGTGGTAAAGCGACATATCGGGGGCAAGGCACTGCCGGCTATATTGAATGGAAAAAGAAAAATGGCTTAAAATAATTTTATTTATTATTTTTTTTAATTTTTTTATTTATAATTTTTAAATTGATTTTTTATCTTGGAATTTTTTAGAATTTTTTAAAAGTCTGTTTATTATTGTTAATTGGGAAAACATGATAATAATTTCTAAATATTATTACATGCAGATTCAAAAAAGGAGTTCATTAATTAAGATTATTATAAATAAATAATTTCTTTCCTTGATGGATGATATAATCGTAAAAAATATTGACATTCTCGTTGAATCGGGAACAATCAACCTTAAAGGCTCGTATTATTTTAACGAAAAAACTCCCGATAGAGCACCTTGGACAATTGTATGTACGGGTCTGTGGGCTCATCGAGGATCGTATTTTCCAAGATTCTTCATTGAAAAATTTGTTAATATGGGACATTATGTAGCGTGTTACGACCATCGTGCTCACGGAGAAACGGCAAGACAAACGGGAAAAAACTGGATTAAACTCTTACCGAAAATTTTTGAGGATATTCATGAAGTAATTAATTGGATTCTAAAGAATCAGTCAGAGAGATTATTAGATAGCGAAATATTATTATTTGGACGGAGTTTTTCAGGAGCATTGATAATGTCCCAAGGATATATTGATGAGAGAGCCAAAAAAATCATTGCACTTTGTACTCGGTATGATTATAGAACTATAAAAGCCAAGTTCCCCGAAAAGAGCATCGATTTCATGAGTTGTAAAAATTATATAAAAAATGACCCCTTTAACAATGAAAGAATCTTTCTTGCTCACTGTAGGGACGACCGGGAAATTGAATTCTTCAATCTTTTATTGATAAAGGAACACCTTGGTTTATCCGATGAGAATGTGGTCGTTTTTGAAACGGGAGGACATTCCTTTAAGGGACATCGGAATGATTTGTTTAATAATATCAAAAGATTCTTAAAAAAATTATAGCAATTACATTTTTTCCCATAGGAAAACTCCTGTTCGAAAAAAAGGTCTTCAATCGCCAACCCTTCCTTTTTATTGATACAATAACTTACCACTTTGTCCATCTTATCGCTAATATAATCCTCACGCTTGTTTTTACGATAGGAGTGCAAGTTTCGAAAGTAAATTTCGTGATAACTCTTGAAAGAACCATGGTTATCCACATAGTTGTAAATAATTTTTTAGGATATTTATTCCATTAGGCTTTATCCATATCATATCTAATCAAATTAAAAATGTAGAATATGAAAAAATTAAAAATAGGTTTAAATGATTTAATTATTATTTATATAATAGAGAAATGAGTTGATATAAATAATGGAAAAGGAAGATTTTTTGAAATTATTACCAAAATTAATAATCGAAGATAATGAGGTTAAGGGAGCAATAGTTACAGCACTTTCTGGTGTAATGGCTACAAAGAATGACATTGAAAGAGTTATCGAGCATTCAGATAAACGATTCGAAAAAATGGACCAACGATTCGAAAAAATGGATCAACGATTCGAAAAAATGGATGAAAGAATAGTGAAACTTCAAGAAATTTTAATATCACACACTCAAGCACTTACCCAACTTAATATACGCACAAATAATTTAAGTGCCAATTTTTCTCGAATAGAAAACATTAGAAATACGGAATTTAAAACATTAGATGGAAAAATTAATTCATTAACTAAAGGACAAGATATAATTAAAGAACATATTAAAGAAATAAAAGAAATAGTATCCAAAAAGGAGTGAATTTATTTCTTATAAAAATAAATTAATGACTTTATATGGCAACTACTATTCAAATCTCTGAAGAAACTAAAAGAAAATTATTTGTGGTCATAAATCGCCTCGAAAAAGAGCATGGACGGAGAGTCACTTACGATGAGGCAATTAAATTTTTGCTGCAAGAAGAACAAACCGAAGTAGACAAAGAAAAATTTCTAAAGAATATAAATAAGTATCGAGGTATACTTAAACCTGGTGAAGGAAAAAAATTACTTAAAGAATTAAGGATGGAAAGTCGTGAACGAGAAAAAAAGCTTACAAAACGCATCAATCGCAGTTGATACTGGAGTTCTAATTGAATTTCTTGAGGATTCAGCCTTAGGTAGAGCTTTTTATCAAGAAGTTTTAGAAAAACCTCAATTCCAAAAGTTTTATATTACCGTTACTTAAAATCTGGACATTCATGGACATTCGTCCGTCCTCATCTGGGTGACCTGTAACGGAAGGTCCTACTACTTATTTTTAGTAATAACCACCTATCTACTCTAATCTTATTCTATTTGATCGCAAGATTATTTT
>JAUWRB010000127.1 GCA_030610785.1 Promethearchaeota archaeon
GCTTAATTGAATTTATCGAAAAGAATAAGAAACTTCTAGAAGCAAAAATTTAAGGAGGTTTTAATTTGACCGAAAGCGAATCCATGCGTGGAGATGATTTTCCCCTTGTTTTTAGTAAAAAACTTGAAAATATAGCAATTCAATTCATAAAAAAAGAAAATAAAACTTGGCTAACATCGAGTGCTATAGCAAATGGTCTACAAATTGATAGAACCAATGTCAATCAAATATTTCATAATAATGAACAACTTTTGGAGCCATATTCAGCCGTTATGAAATTAATAACACCTCAAGGAACCCATCAGAATACAAGAGTATTTGATAAGACGGGTTTTATAGGAATATGCATGAGAAGTAATTCTCCTAAAGCCCTGCCTTTCCAGCAATGGGTCTTAAAAATTGTAGATCATGTTGAAAAAAAAGGGTATTATATTGAAAAAACCAAGGACATGAATCCTATAGACTGGGCTCTTCAACAAATTGAAGTGTTACACACAATGGCAACGGCCCAGAAAGATCAAGAGAGAAAATTAGAATCAATCGAACAGGATGTAAAAGAACTTCAAGAAAAAGACAAATATATTTATATTACTCCTCAAACGAGAAAAAAACTTAGAGACGAAGTCCATAGAATAGCATTAGAATATTTTAACGGAAATCATCGGGAAATCTGGGCGCCCCTTAAACGAAAATACGGGATTAATTCTTATCACGAACTAACGGAAGAGGACGCTCAATACGAGTTAAAAAGGCTTGAAAATAAATGCCCTAAAAAATTTTAAGATAAAAAATTGAGTTGATTTAAAAAAATGTCAGAAAATAATAATAAAGAAAACAGAAAAATTGGAGAATTGAAGAGAGAAAGAAAAATAATACTATATTTTGGTATTTTATTTTTTACAATGTTTATTATCCATCTTTATCTTTTTGACCCTGGAGTTGGGGATATAATAAGAGTGGTCTTACGCACGATTGAAATGTTTTTAGTAATAATATTTTTTCTTTCAATCCCTCTTTTAATGATTTATGGATTTAATCACGAAAAATTGAGTTGATTTAAAAAAATGGTTAAAAAATATAAAGAAAACCTTTCGGATGTGCCCAAAGAATTCCACATGGAAATGGGTATGGCTTTCAGTATATTTGGGCTAAAAACATTCCTATTCTTGAAGCGTTTGAGCTTGTTCGCTGAGTTTAAAGAAACACTCCTCAATAAATCTTCAACTATTCAAATGTTAAAAATTTGCGAAGGATACGAAGAAGAGATTAAATTGGGCACCACGGACGTGTTGGAGGCGCTCTAAAAAATGTCTTCTATAATTAAAAAATCAGTCTCGTTTTTTCAATGGTTTTATGTTTATTTTATAGATAAATCCCGGGTTAATCTCTCCCGATTTCACGAGCGAATTAGGGATGTGGAATATGTAATAATTACCGTGCTTGGAGGGAGGCGCTGTAAATGAAACTTCGTCCGGGAATCCGTCCTTTTTTTCGGTCATTAAATGAATATAAAATATCTTTACATAAATTTATTATTAATTTTTGTAAAGGTTTTGTAAAAATTATAGAAAGATTTAAATATGATTCATGCAATTATTATTATAGAAAGGTTTTGTAAAAATTATAGAAAGAAAAAATAATAAAAAAAAGTGAAAAAAAAAATGTCTGATAAAATATTAAAACAAGAAAGAAAATTTAACCTCAATAGAGTCATCATGAGGGTCAATTCTCACGGTTATGGGAAAAATAACGAATATAAAAACAAGCCCGATTCAGTTTGTTATTCTACTCTTGTTGATGGGTCATATCATAGTTTCGTTACCTGGCAAAAAAATAAACGACAAATGAAAATTGCGATCTTCAAATATAAAATTAAAAATCTTGTCAGGAGGCTGAAAAAATAATGCCCTATAAAAACGAATTTAACGACCCTTTGGAACAAGAATATTGGGACATGGAAGAACTTGCTATGTTTGACAAGGAAATGAATACGACTGAAAAAAGCTCAATTAAATGTTTTCAATGCGAGTTTGACGGGACGGAGAGGAGTTCCAGCAAGGTAGTTTTTAAGGTCGAATTCTTGAACGGCACTTCCAAGATAATGTGCACTTATTGCATGACCGAATGCGCTGGCGAACATCCAGAAAAAATTAAAACGATAACAAATATCGGAGAGGCGATTTAAAAAATGCCCGATATTACTTTTATTTGTCGCCCCGCAAAACACGGTAATTATTATATATTCCATATCCCTAACAAATTGATCAAAAACGACCTGATTAAACCGGGCACCACATATAAAATTTCTCTTGAATCGATTAAAAAAAATTTACAAGAGACAAAAAGCGAGGAGTGAATAAAAAAATGATAAAAAAAATATTAGAAATAATAAAATCTTACTCTTCCATAATTGATTTGGAGGAAAAGGAAGAGGCAATGAACTTGGTTCACGACCTTAACGAATTATTTAAAGAGGTCGATTTATTTAAAATAAGAAATAGCGTGAACCAGTTCGTAAAAGAGAACGGGAGAGATTTGACGACAAGACAAGCCGTTAAACTCCTGCAAATCGAAAGCGATTTATGCAAAATCATTTCGGGGGCGATTTAAAAAAATGCCAAAAATAAACGAACGAACAATTGAGAAATTTTCAAGCGAGATTTTAAAAAACATGCTCGAAATATTCGATTTATTGGGCGATGTGAACACCCTTGAAGACTTCTTAATGGAATTAAACGAAAAACAAACCGAGAAATTGTACTCCCACCCATTACTGGAAGAGTACGATTTACTCCCGTGAGGCGATTTAAAATGGAAACATTACATTTATTCGGTAATCGAATAGGGCGGATTAAATTTGAATGCTTGAGACATAAAAGCGTTCACAGCGCATATTTGAAGGTCGTGAACGGGAAAATGGAAACCACTTGTCCCGTCTGTTCTAGAAGATATATAATGAACGAACAAAATAGGTTTTACTCTGATAGGCCATTACGAGTCATTGAAGTTAACATGACAAGATTGCCCGATTTCATTAAAATGTATAATCAAGTGGAGGAGGAGATGTAATAATGGTTGAAAACAAGGAAATCTTTCGTGACAGGAAGTGGGTTGAAGGTGACACGACAGTTTACGCAAATTACGATAAAAACGAAGGGATGCGAATGAAGGGAATATATTGTCCCAAGTGCGGGGGGTATGACGGTACAATATCTAACATTTTGGATAAAACCAGAGTCGAAATGTGGTGCTATGGTTGCAATCGAGGTTTTATCTATAAATTGGAGGAGATTTAAAGGATGGTCGATTATAATGAAGCGAAGTTTGGCGCGATATATTACGGGAGCAACGAAATTGAGATAATTGAGACGGTTGACGATTTTAAAGAAGAACACCCGATGGGAAGCGAAATAAAAAAATATCATTTTTATTTCAAAAATATTGACGATTTATTTACCCTGCTAAAAACCGATAAAAGACTTTTTAAAGAATTAAAAGAAAGATTCGCAAAGGAGGAATTTTAAATGTGTGAAATAATACCAAAAGAGATTTGTTATAGGTGTAAAAAACCAATTTACCATGGAGTATGTACTATACCAATTGAAGGAAAAACTCGTAGTTGGAATCCTAAAACAAACAAATGGGATGGTATTAGATGTTATCATCCTGAATGTGCACCAAGAATAATTGATAATTTAATATTAATTAGAGATTAAAAAAAGAGGAAAAACAAAATGGAAAAAAAATACGAAAATAAAATAATTAAAAAATGTGATATTTGTGGCAAGACCTTCTTGTTAAAGTCTTATTCTGATAAGAGAGAAATATGTAAGGGTTGTTACGAAAGAATCACGGAATTGGAAATGGAGGAATAAGATGTTTTCTCAAAAAGATTTTTTGCATTTCAATATAATTATAGTTCCAATTACTACAGGACTTTTTTTGATTTCTTTTTTGATAATTCAATTTTTAGGAGAGAGATTAAATTTTTCTCCTGATATTTATTTAAGCTCACCTGGATGGCTTCACATGCACGAGGCCATTCTAGTATTCGTATTAATCCTGGCGATTTCTCAAATAATCGCTTTAAATATTACTTTTTATTTAATTAAGAAAATGGGGGAAAAATAAGAAATGTGTTTCATGAATCCTGGACCAAGTCCCGAAACCGAATTGAAAAAATTGAAGAAATATTTTGCGGAAGTTCCTGATAAAGCAACGGACTGTGAGGCTGTACTATCTAAACTAAAAAAAGAGAACGCTGAATTTAGAAAAGAAATCAAGGAATTAAAAAAAAGACTAAAAGAACCAATTTAAAATAACGAGGTTGAAAAAAAATAATGGATAAAATAATTTATATCAAGAGCGAAACATACGCGCTCGTTAGGAAATATACGGAATTAAAGAATTCTCAAGATAAACTGTGCAAGAGCTACGAAGCTCGCCTTTTAGAGCTTCTTTTATCTATAGATATTAATATTTCCGAATATAAAAATATTGAAATAAAAAATTGGTTAAAAACACACGAAATATTAGAAGATCGATATCCGGCATCGTTATTAACAGGAATTCCTTTTAACGTGCGGGATATCACTTTAAAATACCTATGCATTTACGCTTTTTCTCACGAGCTTTTTTCTCTTGACGGGGCCATTTGCGATTGTTTCGAAAAAGAGATGTTTAAAAAAGAGATTGAGAGCGAAACAAAACTCACGAATGTTCTTGACGCTTTCTATCAAAAACTTCAAAAAAGAATAGAAAAATTGGAGGGAAAAACGAATTGAAAAAAGATAGAAAAAAAGCGTTATACCTGCTCATGACTATCCTTACAATGGTTGTTCTTATTCTCTATATTTTAAGAATTGGTGGGATAATAAGCATGATTCTATATATCATTGAATTAATGATATTTCTCTTCTCAATCCCCCTTCTATTCATGAAAAAAGAAGCAAAAAAGGAGGTAAATAACGATGGGAAATAAATTAGTAAAGAAATGTGCCAATTGTCGCCATTTCATAAAAAAGAGGTTCTGTTTAGTTCTTAATCACGAGCCACCTATGAATTACTCTTGTGAATTCTTCGAGTTAGAAAAAGAGATCAATATAAATCCAGAAATAAAAAAACAAATAGTTCAAGTAATTGAGCTAGAGGAATTAGTTCATGCGAATGCGTCCGCTAACAATAAACTCTGTTTAGCTTTCCAATCTCTCTTATTGGTTTTAAAAAAACAAGGGGCTAAAGAACATGGAGAGCAGCTAACTGAAATACAGAAAATTAAAGAACATGGAGAGCTATTAACTGAAATACAAGAAAAATTAAACAAAACAATGGAGGGGATATAAAAGGTGTGGAAATGTAAGAACTGTAACGAGATCACTGAGGGTCCCATTAACGCTACAACGGGGTATTGTAAGAAATGTAAGGAACACCATTTATTAGAAAGATACGACCCTTTAAATGACCCTTTAGACAAAGAAGGAGGGACTGATTAAATTGTCAGATTTATTCGATAAACAACACTTAAAAGAGCTAGAAGTGTCTTTATTCACGAAAATGGATGTGAAGACCGAGGCTTACGATAAATTATTACTAATATGCGCGGACCTTAAAACAATTCCCAGCGTTCTTTTTGAAAAGTTCGTTGAAGATTGTTATCAACATTTTCAAAAAAAGAAGGGGGGTTTTTAAAAACGATTGAAATAGAGCTCGTCAAAATAAGTTTTTTCGTAACGCTAGCGTTATATGAGAGCAAGGAATTCGTGCGATACATCTCCAAGAAAAGAAAACAAAAAACGAGGTCTAAAATAAAAGATGATAACTAAAGAAAAAGAATTTGAAAAAAGCGTATCTCAAGAAGAAGAATTATTGGAGTATAAAAACATGAAAAAAATAAAAAAAACAACAACGAAAATGAAAAACATTACGATTAACATTCCTTACAACTATGAGCGAAACATTCAAAAATTAATCGAAATGAAATTAATACCAAATAGATCAGAAGCCGTCCGCACGGCAATTCGAGAATTTCTTCAAAGAGAATACAATTCAAATTTAAAAATATTAGATTTTACAAAAAGCG
The DNA here is from genome assembly GCA_030610785.1 of Promethearchaeota archaeon. Taxonomy (GTDB): domain Archaea; phylum Asgardarchaeota; class Lokiarchaeia; order Sigyniarchaeales; family SOKP01; genus JAUWRB01. The sequence continues at coordinate 6,080 of JAUWRB010000127.1, forward strand.
GGAACCTAGAGGAATTGACATCCTCGGCCCGAAACCTTAAATCTACTAAAAAAAAATGAAAAAAGAAAAAAAGGAGGAATAAAAAAAACATGAAAGTCATAACAATAAACCTACCTGAGAAATACTTATCGGCAATTCAAGTTCTAAACGATTTAGGCGTCTATCCTTCGAGAAGCGAAGCTATCAGAACTGCGTTGAAACAATTCCTACAAAAAGAATTAGACTATTATCGTTCTCTTGAAGTTGAAAACTTCAAGATGCTAATAACAAGTCGAGGTGCAAAAAATTGAAAACTTGTGATATTTGCGGAAAAGAGTTTAAAAATAAACGAGGCGTAGCAAATCATAGAAGATGGCACGATTTACCAGAATATAAAAAATTTCAAGAAGAATTTCGAGAAATGGCGAGTAGAGTTCATTCTGGTAAAATATTAACCGAAGAAACTAAATTAAAAATAAGCCTTAATAGAAAAGGAAAGGCAATTGGAAAGAACAATCCTAACTGGAAAGGCGATGATGTTGGTTATAAATGCCTTCACGACTGGGTTAGAAAATACAAAACCAAACCAAAAAATTGTCAGCATTGTGGAAAGGAGAAAAAGTATCTCGAATTAGCAAACATTTCTGGCGAATATAAGAGAGATATAAACGATTACATTTATTTATGCGTGAGATGTCATAAGATAATGGATGGTAATTTACAGAAATTCATTATTGCTGGGATGAAAACAAGGTTAAAACAAGGTCATAAAAATGAATTAAAATATGGGGTGAAAATATCATAAAGATCTGTACTGTAAATGTTCCAGAAAGTTATATTGACGCAATTAATAAACTAATCGGGGGGAACGGTTTATATCCATCGAGATCAGAACTAATTCGAGTTGCGGTAAGGGAATTTCTTTTAAGAGAACTTGAAATGGCCGAGAAAATGATAAATAAAACAAACGAGCAAAACGATGAGGAAGACGATTTTGACGATGAAAATTTCGTTCGAGTCCCTACAATGGCTTTAAACAAAATGAATGAACCGATTAGGGAATTTACGACTTATAAAATAATCAAGAGGTTAGAATATTAAATGGCAAAAAAATCAAAAACAAAAGCAAAGGCTCCTGAAAAGCAGTTTACAATAAAAATGGAAAATGGAAGGGTTTTTAAAACAATTATTGAAACTTTAGCAACTATCATTGACAAAGTCAAATTTACTATTGACGCAGAAAAACTCCAAATAAAAACCATGGATCCTTCTCGAATATGTGCGCTTCAACTCACTCTCTCAAGCAAATATTTTTTTGACGATTATCAATGCAACGGAAAAACTGAAATTTGCTTGAATTTAGAAACCTTTGACGAGATATTACAATGTTATAATTACGATGAATCAATCGAGTTAATTTTTCAAGAAAACGCGCAACAAATCAAGATCAAAATGGAACGAGAGAATTCTTTAACTTCCAAAACTTTTAGTTTAGCGCTCCTTACGGACGACAACGAATTACCACCGCAAATGGACACCCTTTTAAGTATCAAATACGACGCGATTTGGAGCATGAACCCCGATACTTTAATTGAAGCGATCAAATGCGCCGAGATTTATTCTGAAGTTCTTAATATAAAAACCATCGAAACGGGTCTAATAATAAGTTCTTCAAAAACGGAATTCGAATACGATATATCGTTTGACGATTTGATTGAAGCAAACATTTCAAAAAACATGGAAGGTGTGTTTAATATCAAATTCTTAAAAACGATAATGATATTATCTCCTATTACGGAAAAGCTCGAAATCTCTCTAAAAACAATCACCCCTCTAAAGATGATTTTTAATTTGTTAGATGGGGGGCTTTTAGAATATTTTTTAGCACCTAGAGTAGAAACTGTTGATTTGGAGGGAGAATAAAATGCCTATATATAGAGAAGTAGAGTGCTCGTCATACGAGGATGTAAAAATCACGATGAAAGATATCGCAGAAGATATTATCGAGAAAGATGCGATCAAATTAATTAAACTCTTGATAACGAAATTTCCTAATCTCTTTGATGGTATATCAATTAAAGAAAACGGGATAGAGTCCAGGAAATTATTTCCCGAAGCGTTAAAATTGGAATTGATAAAAAACTATCAGAGCGAAAATAAGAGCATTAACGAGTTTAATAAATCTTAATTAATTTTTTTTATTTTTTTTAGTTCAAATTATCAAGATTTACTTGAAATGAGCTGTTAAAAAAAATCAAAAAAAGGAACAGAAAGATGGAGAGAATACTTTTTAGACGGGTTTCCCTTGTTTTTAACATGTTTTATATTAGATTTCGCCCATGCTTATTCTTTCCCGTCAATTTTTTTTTTATAAAATTTAACTCAAATCGCTTTTTATCATTCTCTCCATCCTGCAAACTTTTTTTTGTTTTTAATGAAAATAATGGAGGGAATTTAATTTGAAAATAGAATTTATTAAAATAAAATATAATTTAGATAAATTTATTGATATAAAAATCAATGGTCATGGTCATGGTCATTGGTACACGAAAGACGAATTAAGAGAATTAAGAGATAAAATAAATGAGGTAATTTAAAATGTATTATTATGGAAAACGCGGATGTGGATGGGGTTATACTGATTATCCATTCATGTCGTGTCTTAAATGCGGATACATAGGGTGTGGTTCTAAGGAGGAACTTGAAAAAGCGAAAAAGGAAGGTAAATTAATAAAATGGACTCAAAAAAGACCAGAAAATATCCCTGCTGATGAAATAAAAGATTGGTGTATCCCCGAACCAGATGAACAAGATTTCTGGGATGAGCAGGAAAGTTTCTTAGAGTCGTGGGAAGGGAATGACAACGATTGGGATCATTATTAATTATAAAAAGGAGATGGAAAATAAAATGATAAAAAACAAGAAGAAAAACATGTATGGAGATTCCAAAAAGCAATGGAATGTAGCAATAGGTTGTTTATATTCGTGTAGTTATTGTATTAAAAGTTTTAGGGCACAAATGAAAAGACAAATGCCTAAATTTAAAGATGGCGTTCAATATCGAGGTTGTCAACAATGCTACGATTACGTGCCACATTTTCACGAAAATCGCCTAATGGAATCGTTACCAAAAACTAATGGAGACGAATTTATATGGTGTTGTAGTTCAGGAGATATA
>JAUWRB010000246.1 GCA_030610785.1 Promethearchaeota archaeon
TGCTTGGAAACAAAATACCTCGCTGATTTACGATAAAGAAACTGGTCTCTTGGTATGGGCTAAGGTCGAAATGCAAGGTGGTGCGGCAGACTTCGAAATATCTTTATATGAGTATGAATTCGATTATCGAAGAATACCTAACGAAGACTATTATGCAAATTATTGCGAAATGTACACATACGATGTTAATTTTTGGGGCGGTGAGGATCCCGCAGTTATTTATTGGTGGGGCTATGATTGGAATCATTACGGAGATTTGAATTCGAGTGCTGGAGGCGAAATACACGTCAATTACACAGGTTTTTACGATAAGTATGACGGTTCTGCTGGTGGGTGGGCTGATTCTAGCGTCTTTCCAAATCCCGTGCCTTACATTAATATTAGTTTTTACGAAATGAGGTCAGGTAGTCTTTATTTAAATAGCACTTTTTATAATCGTTCAAGTAGCGAGGCAGGAAATGTAATGGGACTTACTTACAACGATTTTCGACTGGGGTTCTTTATTCCTATCAACGATTTCGAGTGGCTTACACAGCAAGCAGAAAATGAAGGCTCCGGTACTTCTGAATCGGTTAATGTTTACGAATATGATTACATGATAAAAATTGAATATAATAATACAGGAAGTTGGCCACAAAATACCTCTTTGATTTACGACAAAGCGACAGGTGTTTTGGTATGGGCTAATGTCGAGATGAATGGAGGTGCTGCCGATTTTGAAATGACCTTACATGGATACCAATTTAATTACCAAGATACTCGAAAAGCGTGGGAAGAAGCTTGGAAAAGAGCTTTTGAAGAAGCTTGGAAAAGAGCCATTGAAGAAGCTTTTATAAAAGCTTTTATAAATGCTTTTAAAGAAGCTTTGCAAAGAAAAATTGACGAGGCTGCGAATCAAATCCCTAAAATGCATGCTATACCATTAAATACTATTATCGGCTTGTCTATTGCTGGTGGATTAGGAGTAATTGCTATCGTAGCAATTTTAATAAGGAAATTTAAAAGTTAAGAACATAAAGCCAATTTAAACAAATAAATTTTAATTTTTTTTTTTTTTAATATATAATAGTGATAAAAAAATGGAAAAAATAACAAAATATATTTTTATAGCTATTATAGGAACTACTTGTTTTACAGGACTTTTTATGTATAATTTTGGTTTAATTCCTTTCTTGGAATTTAGCGACCAATCTGAAAATCAATCTAACGATCAATCTAACGACCAATCAGACGACCAATCAAGCGACCAATCAGACGACCAAAATTCCGAAACTAAAACTGAAGTAGAAAATGTAGTTTTAATCGTTGATTTTGGAAATGGTTCTATAAAAAATGTGGCAGATATTAGTCTAGATCAAGAACACGATACTGTTTTTGATGCTTTAGAAAAATATTGTGTTGTAGATTGCGATCCTCGGTATGAATGGGGCTGTTTTATAACAGAGATAGATGGCATTAGGCAAGGCGGGGGTAATTATTGGCAATATTGGGTTAACGATGAGTATGCAAATGTTCCTGCTAATGGTTATCACCTTGATGATAACGATGTAATTAAATGGGTATTTGGTTAATTAATACTTCATGTTTATATACGAACCCACTTTATAATATCTCCATCGTTGAGATAAAACTTTATAGAACTTACATTAGGACTCTCATTATTAACAAAATAAATCCAATCACCGCTTTTTCCATCGATTGATGTTACAAAATATCCCTGGACACCGTAATCCTTATATTTTACATCACACCATTTATTCAAGGCATCAAACGCCGTTGTTTCTCCGGTTGGGAGAGAAAAATCTTTTTTTACTTTTTGAGTACTATCTCTATAATCAATTATTAAAGATATATTGTCAACACCACTCAGATTTTGAGGTGTTTTTTGATTAAGAGGGATTAATGCAATCATAAAAAGGGCTGAAAAACAAATCACAGCAATTAATGCAATTACAATGAATTTGATTGATTTCATGTTTATTATTTTTTTTTTATGGTTATTTTATTTATTTATTGAAAAAAAAAAAAGATTTAGAAAATAAAGTGAAAGAATTTATCTTTAAAGCAATTTACAAGTGAGCATTGCTAATCCTGGCAAGATTAAAATAAATGATATCAAGTTGAATATAAGATGTATTGTATTGTATACTAAACCAGATATGATATAAGTTGTAAAATCACCAAAAGGATATTCAAAATACCATATTACCGATGAAATAATATCATATAAAAACGTAAAAACAAATCCAACGATACCAAGAATTATCATTATGACGAGAATGTATAAGTTTTCCTTGGGTTTGAAGTAATCCTTGTTCTGGAAGAAATTCTGGATTAATGCACCTAAAAATCCAAAAATTGCGTAGAACATAACTTGAAAAACATAAATTCCGATTGGAGGAAAACCAAACGGATTCAAGCCAAAATATACCAAACTACTCACTAATCCAATAATGAGCCCATCTCTTTTACCCATTATGAAACCAGATAAAAAGACAAATAATGTAAAAAACTCAATATTAGGAATTCCCATGAAAAGAAATCCTAGTCCTATTGTTATGGCCGCCAAGATAACCATTAAGATAATTCTTTTTGATATCGTTTCGAACCAAGCTGATTCAATAATTTCGTCTCCCATTTTAATAAAACCTTAATTGATATTTTTTTTTTATAGGCAACTTTTTATAGTACAAGTTTCCTTTAATTTCCTAATATTCCCAACAATTTAAGATTTTTTTATTATAATCATTTTTGCTTAGTCTAATAATAAAATTTAAACCTGATTTAATTATTATGATTAAGTAAAATAAGAAGAAGTATTTACAAAAAACACATTATTAATCTAAATCTTGTAAATTAGATTCCCATTTTCGTGGTATCTATTTGTTTTAGAACAGGTTCAATTTTTCTAAACGCTTTTTTAATTTTATGAAAATAATATCCTAATTTGTACCCCTTGCTACAATTTGTAAAAAGCATGAAATTATTATCAGCAGAACCTACTAAAATGATTGTATACCCTATTGTTCCTCTAATGACGATTTCTTTCAATTCGCCTTGTTCTAAACCTTCGCTGATTTTTTCACCTAAAGAAATTAAAGTAGCAGGACTTGCGCTATAAATATCAGCAACAATATCTGCGGTCTCTGAGCTTGCAATTCTTAAACCCGTTTTTGAAATAATGGCAGAACCCTCTAAATCTGTCGAACTTTCTAATTGTTCTAAATTACGCATTAATTCTGCTAAAATTTCTGGATTTATATTTAATTCGAGATTTGAACCGTCCATTTTTACAACCTTTATTATTAATATAATAATTTTTGAGAATTTAAATCTTTTTTAAATGGAAACTTCTTAATTCTTTTAGTTTAACTTTATTCCCCTTCTGTATTTTTATATCTTTTGATTCTATTTCTATTATTACAGCACCTTTAGTTCCAAAAGTTCTTAAAACTCTTTTAAAGGGTGGTTCTAATCTTTTTCCAATTATTTTTTTTGCGCCTGTATCACTTTGAGCTAAACCAGTACAAATTATTCCTTGAGAATGTTCATGGTTTTTAATTCGTCCCGTTTTCACCTTATATTTATAAAATAATGGTGGCTCATCGTCAAGAACTTTTACTACTTCTGCTGCTCCTAATATTCTAAGAGTTGTTGGAGGTAAATCCAAACGGCTAATAAGAATTAAAATTTTCCCTTTTCTAATTAATACTTTATCTTTTAACCATAATACTGCTTTAAATCCAATATCCTTACTTGATACTGTTTTTTGAATTCTTTTTCCATCAAATTCATGATATGGATAAATATTTCCAGCTGTTGTTCGCATTCCCATGGTCACGTGAACTTGAGTTCCAAAACGAGTTTCTGGCTTGAATAACTTATTATTTTTCACTTTTAATTCTAGAAGTTCGCAATTAATAAATGCCTCTGGATTATCTGTAGCATAACATCCACGATAAATATTTTTAATATCTAAATTCTTAACGTTAATGCCAACGCGATCGCCTGCTTTCGCAGAATTGACATTTTGACGAAATACTTGAATGCTTTTAACTCTTCCTGAAGTGTTTATGGGTATAACATCTAATTTTTGATTTATTGATAATTTCCCTTTTAAAATCGTACCTGTTATAATGGCTCCCCTTCCCTTAATTGAAAAATAATGATCGATAGGAATTATAAGATCTCCATCGTAAACTCTTTTAACTTTTAAACTTTTTACGACATCAAATATTCCTATTTTTAATTCTTTAAATCCCAATTTATTTATCGATGAAACTGGGTAAATTGGTATATTTGGACCAAAAGATGTGGATTTAAAGAAATTCCTTGTTTTTTCAATTTCTTGTTCAAGATTTCCCTTTAAAAGATCAATTTTATTAAGAATAACAATAATTTTTCGCAGGTCTAGCGATTCAATCAATATTAAATGTTCTCCGGTCTGAATCTGTGGACCTTTATTAACATCAATTACGATTAAAGCACAATCTATTATTTCTACAGATGAAGCGCTAATTTTAATTAAATCGGCATGACCAGGACTATCTACTAAGGTGATCAGATAATCGTCAAGAGTAAATCCTGTAAAACCTAGATCTATTGTAATTCCTCGCTCCTTGCTTTGTGGATGCGCATCAATACCGGCAGTAGAGATGATTTCAGATAGAACCGCCGCTACTGCCGTTTTACCGGAATCAATATGTCCAAATAATCCAATGTGTATGGGTATGTGTTCTCTTAACTCCATTTTAGGTTGTAATATAACGATTTAATCTATTCTTGGTTGAGGTAAAAATAAATTTTTTAATATCTTTTATTGAATTAAGTAAACATGAATAATTATTAAATAACATTTTAAAACAATATTATTACGATGAACTAGTATCACCTCCTATAATACTTTTATTATTTGAAATAATAGTTTTTATTAGTACTGTCAATTCTAAATCAAGCGAATTCAAGCACTTTTCTAACCCGTGCTTGAA
>JAUWRB010000041.1 GCA_030610785.1 Promethearchaeota archaeon
GTACAAAAAGCTTCGATATCTATCTCAGCTTTTCTCACTGAGAAGATGACGAAAGAAATTTTAAAAAACCTTTCTCTTTCTGAATATGATTTAATATTAATCGCTGGATTTGTTCAATGGGATACATCTGAATTGGAGAAAATTTTTTCATTAAAAATAAGAAAAGGGCCTGAATTTGCTTCCGATCTTTCAATGATTTTAAAGGATCTTGAAAATGTAGAATTATCAAATTCTATTCAGGCAAATATAATATTTGAAATTTCAGGTGAAGCACAATATAATCAAATAGTTAAAGAGCAATATGAAATTGCTAAGAATAATCTAGGACAACATACCTTTTATATCAATGAGAAAAGATCTGAAATTATTATAGGGCGTAATCTTCCCCCTCCAATTATCGCAGAAATCGTTAATTGTACGGAAAAAAGCGATAAAAATATTTTAAAAAAAGTTAAGCACTACATCGATTCTGGAGCGGATATAATTGATTTAGGGTGTATATCCAACATACCTAATCCTGAACGAGTTAAGGAAATTATCAAACTCATTCGAAAAAATTTTAAGATATTATTAAGCATTGATTCCATGGAAAATAGTGAGATCTTTGCGGCTATTGATGAAAAAATTGATTTAATTTTAAGTTTAGACTTAGGAAATTACAAAGACTTTATTAATATTCCTAAGGACATTCCAATTGTTATACTTCCTACTAAACTAAAAGAAGGTTATTTTCCAAAAGACCCTGAAACACGAGTAAAAAATCTTTTAGAATTAACAAAGACAATGCAAGAACTTGGCTTTAAGAAATTAATTGCCGATCCACTATTAGAAACACCAATTTCACCAGGTATTTGTAATTCCTTAGAAACCTACTTCTTATATAAGAAAAAGATTTTAGAAGAAAGAAATCGACAGTTGGAATTGCCGCTCTTTTTTGGGATTTCGAATGTCGTTGAACTCATGGATATTGATTCTGTAGGTATTAATGGGCTTCTAGCGAGTATTGCTGTGGAATTAGATATGGGAATATTATTTACAGTCGAACACAGTACTAAACTAATGGGTGGTGTTGCTGAACTTAAAGAGAGCGTAAAGCTAAATTTTGTTTCCAAGTATAAAAAAACGCCTCCAATTAATCAAGGCATACAAATTTTTAAAGCCAAGGGGAAAACTAGCCAAGGAATGCCAAAGATTGATAAAAATAAGACAATATTAGTTAAACAATTTGATACAAATTATGTACCAGATGAAAAAGGTTATTTTAAAATTTATGTAAATCATTATTATAAGCAGATTTACATTTTATTTTTCTCTAGCCAAAATATATTACTTCAAACACTCATGGGTTCAAATGCGGAAGCAATGAGTAAACATATCATTAATTTGGGATTGATAGATAATCTTACTCATGTTAATTATATAGGTCGGGAATTAAGTAAGGCAGAATCATGTCTTACAACAGGAAAACCATACATTCAAGATGAATAATCTCTCTAACCTGTAATCAAAAAGTTGATATGAAGGATTTAAGAAATAATTGACATCTCCTACTCTCTCGCCATTTTGTCCTAAATATTCAGCATCTTCTTTTTTGATAGCAAGCTTAATGAATTTAATAATATTTTAAAATATTATAAACAGTATCTCTTTGAGCAGGGCGTTTTCCTGCTGCTTTTATTATCTCAATCATCTCTTCTGGAGATAAATATTGACCAAATTCGGCTCCAGCGCTTCTTGAAATGTTTTCTTCCATTAAAGTTCCTGAAAAATCGTTTACTCCGTAATTAAGGGAAACTTGCGAGAATTTCGGTCCGAGCTTTACCCACGAACATTGCAAATTATCAATATAATTATTTAAAAATATTCGCGCTACGCAAAACAGCTTTAAATCAGCTATTCCATAACTAGGATTTAATGGATATCCCTCTAATTTCGATAAGATCGGTTTTTCTTTAATAAAGGGTAAAGGAACTAATTCAGTAAAACCCCGAGTTTCTTTTTGAATATCCCTTAGAACTTCTAAATGCTTAATTCTATCTTTTAAAGTCTCAATATGCCCATACATCATGGTAGAGGTGGTTGGAATTCCGAGATTATGAGCCGTAGAGATAATATCAATCCATTGGGACGTTGTTACTTTATTTGGACAGATGATCTTCCTAATTTTATCGACTAAAATTTCTGCCGCGGTTCCTGGAATCGAATCTAAACCGGCTTTCTTTAATTCTTTTAAAGTGTTTTCAATTGTTTCGCTATATAATTTTGTCATAAAAAAGATTTCTTGAGGAGAAAAAGCATGTGTATGAATATTTGAATCAATACTTTTAACAGTCTTAAGAATTTCTAAATAATTATCAAACTTTAATTCAGGATTTATGCCGCCTTGAATACAGACTTCTGAACAACCTGCATTTTTTGCTTCAATAGTTCTCTCTCTGATCTCTTCAATACTAAGTAAGAAAGCATCATCTGAATTGGCGGGAACGCTGAAAGAACAGAATTTGCACTGTTGATAACAAATATTTGTAAAATTTATATTTCGATTTATAACAAAAGTAACTATATTTTCCTTCTTTTCAAAACAAATTTTATCTGCCACATATTGCAAAGCAAAAAATTCTTTTCCATTAACCTTTAATAATTCCAAGGCTTCTTTAGGAGTTATTTCCTCAGAATCTAAAGCTTTTTGTAAAATACTTTTAATTTCTGGCCTTATTTGTTCTAAAATTTGAGTCATTAAATTATATTATCTATTCTTTTTTTAATATTTTCGGGACAAAATCCTACTTTATTTATAAATTTATCGTAAATAGGGAGTCGTTCTTGAAGTTTAAAACCTTCTTGCTCACAGATTTTCTTTAAATAATCTATTTGAGGCCAAGATTTTTCGGGGTTAATATAATCAATTGAAAATGGTGAGATTCCTCCGAAATCATCAATACCCATCTTTATAAATTCATTTTCATAACCTTTTATTAAATTTGGAGGTACTTGAACCGAAATTTCATTTTGAAATATAATTTTTGCTAAACCTGTAATTTTTAGTATCTGTTTAATTTCTATTTGTTTTTTAGGACGATAGGAAATCCCCTCTTTATATACAAAATTTTGGATAATCACTTCTTGTATATGTCCATATTCTTCATGAATATTCTTAATAAGTGCTAAGTCATTTATTCTATTTTCAAATGTTTCGCCAATTCCCAACAATAATCCCGTAGTAAATGGTATCTTTAGCTTTCCAGCATTTTTTATATGTCTTATTCTCTTTTCGGGTAATTTTCCGGGTGAAAATTCATGCACTCCTCCTTTTTCAAAAAGCCTCAAACTCGTACTTTCTAACATTAAACCCATGCTAGCATTATAAGGTTTTAATTCTTTTAATTCTTCAAAAGTAAGTTCACCTAAGTTTATATGTGGTAGAAGGTTGAAATCTAATAAGTAATTACAAATGTCTTTAACAAACTCTATATATTCGCTACAGCCTCTTCTCTCTAATTCATCTCGAACTTCTTGGAAATTATCAACTCTTTCACCAGACATTATAAGGGCTTCCTTACAATTATATTGAATAGCCTTCTGTATTAAATTAACCATTTGGTCATTATCTAATAAGACGACATTTCCTTCGCCACTCATTTTAGGTACTTTATAATTATAAAAACAATACCCGCATTGATTTTGACAATAATTTGATAATGAGAGAGTAAAATTTTTAGAGAATGTAATTGCATCATGTTCTTCACTTGGTAATTGTGTCTTAATCTCCTTAACTTTTTCTTTTATTTTTTTCAATGACAGACTTTTAAAATATTTAATATCTCTGATTTTTCTCATCTATCTCGCTTTTTATATTTTAAAACCACGTAATTATCTCTATTATTAACTTCAATTAATTTAAAACGAGGGCCTTCAACCATTTTCGCAAATCCTTCTCCTTCTACTAAACTAACCGCCTCTTTACCACCAATAATCCAAGGGGCAATTGTGAGCCTTATTTCATCAATTAAATTATTTCGAATAAAACTCCAATTTAATGTACCTCCTCCTTCTAATAAAATTGATTTTATCCCCTCATTATATAATATCGGCATAAGATTGACAATATCTACTTGAGGGCCACTTCCAAACTTTATAATTTTAACATTTTTAGCTTCAAACATTTTAATTTTTTCATTAGGGGCATTCTCCGTAGTACATATAATGGTTGGATAAATCTCTGGTTGAAAACTAATGACATTAGAATCAATTGGGATTGAAAGATTACTATCTACAACAATTCTATAATAACCATCGTGTTCATGATATTTAATATGGAGTTTCGGATTATCCTTGATAATTGTGCCCTTACCAACCATTATCGCATCGATTTCTGCTCGAAGTTTATGAACTTCTTTCCAATCTTCTTCATCTGACAACCTGGGATCTCCTGCCCTTGAAGCAATTTTTCCATCAATTGTCATTGCAGCACTTAAAATAATATAAGGTTTTTCAATTTCTTTCAAAAACTACTTCTCCTTTTATAAAAGTCTTTTTGATATTTTCTGATTTTGTCCTTTGAACAATTAAGTCTATCATATTATTGGGAATATAGATTTGGTGGGAATATAAATTTGGATCATTTAGGTCAATTAAAAAAAAATCGGCTGATTTTCCTTCTGAAATTGAGCCTAATTTCTTTTCTAAATTAAAATTTCTTGCGGCGTTAATAGTCACCATTTTTAACAACTCTTTAGAGGTTAATTGGATATTTTTATCATGACTACAGAGGACTCTTGAAATCCTGTAGAGATATCGCATTTCTTCAAATAAATCGGCATTATTCGCCATTAAATTATCTGTACCTAACGATATAGGAAGTGATAATCTTAAAATCTCAGAGAGAGGAGGAAATCCCACGCCAAAATAGCCATTACAGCGGGGACATAGAATTAATGATTTCTTTTTCTCTTTTAGTTTGTCTAAATCATTTTTAACAAATTTTGTTCCATGAATAATAACATCAACGAGGTCATCGTTAAACATTTTATTTATTAAATTAAGGTTTCGATTGTTTTCAGCGCAATGACAAGCAATTAATTTATTAGTTTTTTGTTTAGCTTCAATAACCCATTTCTTGTTAGTAGCGGTAATTTGGTCATAACTCGCTAATCCTATTCCATCCGCAAAATTAAAAACAGATTCTATTTCACTCTCATCCAAGAATCGACCTAATACCAAAAAGTTTATCGGAGATTGCTCTAAAGCCTTTTTCAAAAGTTTAACACCATCAATGCCGCCCTCTCTAAAATCAATAAAACAAGTAATTCCATTTCTAAGCATTTCTAAAGCGGCATTTTGAATACCATTAGTTTTAATATTTTCAGGGGTTTGTCTAAGCATTTGATGCTTAAGACCATAAGGAGGTGCGACAATGTCAATTAAATCCTTGTTGAATCCTAGTTCTTTTATAAAACTATCACCAACATGGACGTGAGAATTAATTAAACCCGGAATTATAAAAAAATTTCGATCATTTGGTATAATTTTTATATTATTTTCAACATTCTCGTAAGAGATGTCATCTATTATACCATTTTTATTAATCTTTATATCAATATTTTTTTTTAAATCAAGCCCGCAACCAATAAGTCCAAATTCACTATAGATATGTTTTTTAATCATTTAACTTTCATTGAGTTTTTTTTATTTATTTATTTTATTAAAAATACTTTTTTTCTAACATGGCACTATTAATTTCCATGTATAATTCTTTCTTAAATTTATTATTAATCTCAATTTTTTTATTATTCAAGAAATTGTCCAATTCTTCTTTTGTTATTTTATTTTTTCCTTGTTCTTTTAACCAATTTATTGCATCATGTATTAATTTTCCATCTTTTCCACCCATGAAGCTCGGTAAAAAAATATTTGCAATATATTCTGAACGATAAAAAGTTCTAACAAATAATCCTTTAGGATCGAGGTTTTTATAAAGAGATTGAACCATTTCTGGTGAAGTGTCAATTACTATATTTTTACCTGCCATTTGGATTTTTTTATATAGTGGCATCCATGTATTTGAACCCATGGGTGATTTTCCCGCTCCTGGTACCCATTGAATTCCTGTAATGGAAGGAATTTCCAATAAGTCATCTAAATGTATAAGAGCATCTGGACCGTCTAGATGATAAATGGCATAATCCATGTGTTCAGCTTGAGTAACAATATCTGGTAGCGCAAACCTTTTAAACCATTTAGGATTGAGCATTGCGCTAAAATCACATTGGATTGCGTACCATCGCTTAGGACACCAAACATTCAGCCAACAATTACAACCATCTCCATACCGCTCAATAATTGTCTGAAGATCGTCATATACTTTCAGTAATTTTTCAAGAATAATAGCCCGGCAAGTATCAATGATTTCAGGACTTTTTCTCATGGTTAAAATCAATTTTGTTGGACCTAAAAATGATGATAATATATCTAAAACACCTCCAAAATCAGATTGAGAAATTTGATAGTTTTTTCCCGCCCTCTTCGCAGCATATTCAGTGATTCTTAATAGTCTTGAATACCATTCGTTATTTTGATTTAATTTTACGCTTTCAAGTATTTCTATAATTTCATTTGGTTCTGTTGGGCGACTAAACCAAACAGTAGAAGCCCCATATTTAGGTTCAACGCCGAAAATTGCTGCTACTATACCCGGGCCGTAATTAGGAAAATAAGATGGAATAGCTTCACCCCCAAAAAAAGCAAATGCTGCTCTTTTTTCAAATCCGTCAAGAGCTTCTTCAATTCCATCTGGGTTTTGTGCTAAAAACCAATCTTCACCAACCATGTCCAAATAAGCTCCCATTTTGCCCCTTTTTTTAGGTATATAATAACAATTAACTGGGCGATCTATTATTTCATGATCCCACCAAGCTTTCATTCGTTCTTTAGCTTCTTTCAAATTTTCCTTATATTGCATGAAATAAAATATTGAGCCCAACTTAATTAATTTTTATATTTTTTCATACTTCATAATAACATTAATATAAGATTAAGTCAAAAAATAATCTTAAAAGTAGATTTGTTAAATTATAATAAAAAATTGTCAAATAATAAAATTTAAAGGAGAAATATTCGATGAAAAAGCTAAATGAAGAAATTCGAGTGTTAGATGGAAAAAAGTATTATGGAGATGCCTGGATGGAAAAGCGAGGTGATTTATATGTTTTACATCTCAAAGGAACCCCATATGATGTAGGTTTTCAGCATGGTATTTTGATGCGTGACGAGATTAGGAATGGAGTTGTAAAACGTTATTCTGACCCCATAAATGGAGGAGTAAAGACTCGTTCTTTAATGTCTTGGATTTTAACGCAATATTTAAACTATAAAATATTCAAACCGTATGAAAAAGCCCAACCAAGGGATGTATTAGATGAACTTAAGGGAATCGCTGATGGTTGCGGACTTCCTTTCAAAACGATCTTCAAGGCTAACCACCATACTGGTGTTTCCATGAATATGATGCCAGTAATATTCAAGCAGAATCTTAAAAAATTTCAGAAACTAGGCGTGCAGATTGGAGCTGGTGCTTGTAGCACTTTTGTTGCAACTAAAGAAGCCACTAAAGATGGAAAAACGGTAGTTGGAAGAAATACAGATTATGGGGGGGTAGAAGGTTGGCCTAAATATCAAACGGCGATGTTTGTCGAGCCTGAAGAGGGATATAAACACGTTAAACTAGGTACTGCGGGAATCTTGCTATATGCGCCAGGCATGAATGAAAAAGGAATCGT
Organism: Promethearchaeota archaeon; assembly: GCA_030610785.1. GTDB lineage: Archaea > Asgardarchaeota > Lokiarchaeia > Sigyniarchaeales > SOKP01 > JAUWRB01. Next base: position 7,776 of record JAUWRB010000041.1, read on the forward strand.
GCTTTGCGGACATTACATGATTTACGAAGATATCACGCCTAAAGGTTGGAATATCGCAGCCTTTACGGACGAGATATTGCGAAAAGCATCCAATTTAGACGAAGCTATAGAAATACTTAATAATAATCCTCGTGGTGCCTCGTGTGGATTTGTCATTGCTGATGGAAAGACAAAAGACGCTTTTGCTGCTGAAGTAAGCTCGGGTAAAGCCACGATTAGGCGATTGGAGGATAATAGATTGGTAATGACTAACATGGCGATTACGGAAGAAAAGAGAAAAATTGATTTGGTCGCAAAATTCAATCTGAATGAAGGATGCCCGGGGCGATATCGCAGGTTGATGCAATTAATAAAAAAGAATTATGGAAAAATTGATCCTTCTTTAGCCGCCGAATTCATGGGCGACCACATTAGATATACTACCCAAACTGAAAGAACAACCTATGGGATAATTTCAGTCGCTGATAATGTTAATAGCATCGTGTTTTCTCCAGAAGATCTAAAGTTATGGGTCGCTGCTGGTCCAGCACCAGTGTGTAACAATCCATATATTGGGTTTGATTTTAAAGAGGAAATAAAAGGTAATCAATCCAAGATTACACCCGAAATTCTTCAAGGCTATCAATTTGAGGATCCGAATAAATTGATAGGCCAGCAAAAGTATATTGAAGCGTATTATATTTTTGAATCAAATCCAAAGCAAGTAGACAATATCCTTGAACTACTTCGAGAAGCCTTAAAATACGATCCAGATGAAATAATTTACTATCAATTGATTGCAAAATATTTACTCCGTAAAGGAGCTTTCAAAGAAGCAATATCGATCGTTGAAAAGACTTTATCGTTAAAGCAATCCTTAAACGAGAAAGCTCACAATTATTTACTTTTGGGTATATTTCACGATCTTAGCGATAAGGGGCAAGATGCTCTTTCTTATTATCAGAAAATAGCTGATTTAATAAAACAAGAACCCGAAGATCCATGGTTTAAAATAAATAGAATAATAAAGGCTTATGCTGAAAAATATAGGAAGAAACCATTTAGTAAGAAGCAATTTAATGATAGATCTGTATCAATCGATTTCGCTCAAGGAGCAGGAATTGAATGAAGGAATGGGATTTTTTACGGTATAGATCCAACGATTCACCTTCATATGGCTGAAGATACTGGAACAGGTGCTATAATGGCGTTTAATTTAACCAGTCGTGATAAACGACTTAAAATTGAAATTGATCTCCCTAAATATGGTTTAAAATTTCATACTATAGAAATTTTTAATATTTAACCTTTTATATTGGTGTAATTAAATATTTTTTTTTATTAAATATTTAATCTATTTTAAATTAAGTCTAATCTTTTTAAAGAATAGAGTAAAATTTTTTTTAAGTTCGGTGAAAAAAAATTCCTAAGTATAAAGTGGATTTACAAGATTCTAGTTCGGCAATAGATCTCGCAATTGACAAGGTTGGCATTGTAGGCGTGGAAAAAAAAGTGGAAATTATTCAAGAAGAGAACAAAAAATACTCGTTCTATCCTAAAATTTCAGCATTAATTTCCCTTCCTGCACAACAACGAGGCATACACATGAGCAGAAGTAGCGAAACAATCGAAGAAGTCATTAATGATGTAGTGTTTAAACCGGCATCTTCTATTGAAATTATCGCTGATAGAATAGTGAAAAGACTCTTGGAACAACACCCTTATACGACAAAAGTAGAAGTAAAATTAGAGGGTAAAATTATTATACAAGTTAGAGAAAGTGAACAGCGAGCTATTCAAAAAGCTTATAAAGTAAGTTCCTTTGCTAAAGCTAAAAAAAATATTTCAGGCGACATAACTTTCAATTATTTTATATCTGGAACCGCATTGGGCATGACCTGCTGTCCTTGTGCATTAGAACTCTCTGCCGAATACGCAGAAGAAATTATAAAAAATAGGAAAGATATTGAAATTCCAGAAAAAACATTAGAGAAACTTTTAAATATTTGGCCATTAAGTTCTCATAATCAAAGGTCAAAAGGAACCATTATACTACAAATAAATGATTTAAATAATCATAAAATTGATGTTCTAGATATTATTGATGTAATTGAAGGTTCAATGAGCGGGAAAATTCAATCTGTCTTAAAAAGACCTGAAGAAGCCAGACTTGTTCGAGAAGCTCATCTTAAACCTCTATTTTCCGAAGATGTCATAAGGGAAATGGCAAAAAATTTCATGTTAAAATTTGCTGATATAAATTTAGAAGATAGATTCAAAGTAATATTTAAAATTGAAAGTTATGAATCCATTCACCCTCATAATGTATACTCCGAAATGAAAACGACAATTGGAGAATTACGTGCGGTGACTAACAGAGAAAAATGAAGTAGTAATTAGAATGAACACTGTTGAAGCGATTGAGGGAGATTATCTTGAGACGAAAAAAGATAACTTAATTTTTGATGTGAAAGGGCTTTTTCATCCCAATAATCGAAAAATTTGTTTTTTAAGATTTTATCCTGCTCCAGAGGGAGACCGAATAAGGGAGGGTGTTAAGTATAAAAAGATTTACGATCTTAAAGATCGATATTCGTTATTAAGAGAAAAATTTCCTAAGTATCTTTTTTTCTCCAAAGAGCTTGATTTAGAAATGCAAGGCGTTAGAAACGAAGATATTAAACAAATATATAATCCTAGAGAATATCTAAAAACTATTTCTGATAAGGACAATTTAACTAATATCGAAAAATATTCCATCATGATATGTGAATTATTTATTGACGATGGAGGAATTCCTAAGGATTCAATTGGAATAACAGGCTCTTCAATGGTGAACCTAAATAAACACGATTCGGATATTGATTTAATTATCTATGGTACAAAAACCAGTTTAGAATTTCAAGATAATTTAAAAAGGATTCTTGAAGATCCTAACAATTGTAGACCATATAATTCAAAAGAATATAAAAAACATTTTCAATGGAGAGTAGGTGGTTCAAGCATTACTTTTAAAGATTTTATTAAAAGTGAGAAAAGAAAAATACATCAAGGAAAATTTCACGGAATAGATTTCTTTATAAGATATATTACAAGTCCTGAAGATTGGCAAGGCAACTATTATGATTACAAATATAAAGATATGGGAAGGATTAAGCTCCTTGCTGAAATTATAAACTCGACCGATTCTATTTTTACTCCTTGTTCTTACAAAATAAAAGTCAAAGAAGTATTAAATACTAGTGTTAAGAGTAGTGAAATCAATTTTGACAACATGCGGGAAGTAAACTCATTTCGAGGCAGATTTTGTGAGCAAGCTATAAAAGGAGAAATTGTTTTAGTAGAAGGAAAATTAGAAGAAGTTAATTTTAAGAATGAAAAAAAATACTATAGGATATTATTAAGAGATCAAGTCCTTGATAAAATGATACTCTTAAGTTAGAATTATTTAACCTCTGGTGATAACGCTAATGGAAGAAAACGAAATTATTGAAGGTTTATTAGCTTTGAATGCCTTTACCTTATTTTTTTTAATTGCTACGATTGGTACAATACTATCAACTACAATTCCCGATAGTTACATGTATATCAATTACGATCCTCCCGAAGATTTGTTAATATTAGTTTCCTTATTATTAATTGATTGTATTTTTATATTTTATTTCTTAAACCAATCAACCAAATTTAGAAAATCTCATAACCTAAACTACAGGAAAGGTGAATTACTTTTTATATCTGACAAAATGAAATACATGACTTATTTTTATATCCCGATAAAAATATTTATTGTATTTTTTTTTATTAAATATATTGAAACAGAAATTTCCATCTTTCTATTGCCAATGCTCTTGTTTGAATTAGGATTAATAATACTTATTTTTTATAATTCATTTCTTATTAACAGAGATATTGATGATAGAGAGATACAAAAAATTAGTAAAAATTGACCCTAAAGATATAGATGGATGGATAAATTTAGGGAATAGTTATTACGAGAACGCTGAATTTAATAAAGCAATTGAATGTTATGAGAAATCTCTCGAAATAGATCCCTATTTTGGGGAAGCTTGGAATAATTTAGGTCTTATATATTCTTTTAACGAAAATTTTGATAAAGCAATTGAATGTTATAAAAAAGTTATCGAGCTTGATCCTGAAGACGCCGTTGTTTTATATAATTTGGGTTATGCATTTGAAGATAAAGAAAAATGTGACGAAGCTCTTATATATTATAAGAAAGCTTTAGAAATTGAACCTTGCTATACAGATGTTTGGAATAACATGGCGTTAATATATAGAAATCACGAAAAATACGATAAGGCAATAAGGTGCTATAAAAAAGCTATAAAAATTAATCCTGATGACCTATTTTTGTTAAAAAATTTAGCAATCATTTATAGTGATATAAAGGAATATGACAATGCCATTTCATTTTATGAGAAGGCACTTGAGATAAACCCTCGTGACTCGGATATATTCTGTGGTCTTGGAGATATTGCCTACGAGAACGCTGAATTTGATAAAGCAATTAAATACTATTATAAAGCAAATAAATTAGACCCCTATTTATTTGAAGCATGGTATAACTTGGGTCTTTCATATAGCGCCATGGAAGAATATCAAAAGTCGATCGAGTGCTATAAACAAGCACTTAAACTCGAATCAGAAGATGCTTTACTATACGATAACATTGGATTTAGTTACAAAATGCTGAACGAGCAAGATGAAGCAATAAGGCATTTCGAGAAAGCTTTAGAAATAAATCCTAATCAAATTTCAACATTGAAAAAATTAGGATCCATGTATTATGAAAAAAAAGATTACAATAAGGCTATTAAGCGCTTGAAAGAATTTTTAGCAGTTGAACCTTGGCAATATAAATTCTGGAATTATCTCGCATCTTGTTACGAAAATGAAAACGATTTTAAGAAAGCGAAAGAATGTAGTAAAAAAGGTATTTATTGGCAATCAAGGAATTCATAAATCCTTAAAAAAGTTGAATTAAACTTTTTATGCAATTAAGTTTTCTTAATAACTAATGGACATTTTTAAAGTTGATCTTCACATTCACAGCCCTCACTCGATTGCCGTATCCAAATCATTAAGCCTAGATACGATGCTTGAAACTTGTAAAAAAAAAGGTTTAGATATTCTTGGCACGGGCGATATATTACAACCTCAGTGGCTAAAATACATGGAAACCAATCTTGAAAAAAATAAAGATGGTTCATTTTCATATAAAAATGTTTATTTTATACTTCAAACTGAGATAGAAGATAAAGAAAGTATTCACCAAGTTGTTTTATTTCCGGATTTTAACTCAGTTAAAGAAGTCCAAAATAATTTAAAATCTCACTCTAAAAATATTCTTGGAGATTGGGGAGGTCGTCCTCACGTGAATTTATCTCCGGCAGAAATAGTTGATATAGTTACAGACTCAGGATGTTTAATCGGGCCCGCACACGCATTTACCCCTTTTAAGGCTATATTTAGGCAAGGAAAATTTAAAACTTTGCAAGATTGTTACCAAGATGCAGTAAAGAAAATCCACTTCCTTGAACTAGGATTATCCGCAAATACTGATTTAGCAGACCGAATGGATTGCTTGAAAAATTTGACATTTCTTAGCAATAGTGATGCTCACTCACAAAGCCCTCGCGCTCTTGGTCGAGAATTCAATAAATTTGACATTGAAACCCCCTCTTTTGACGAAATATTATTAGCAATTAGAAGAAAAGACGATAGAAAAATAATATTAAATGCAGGACTCGCTCCAGAACTGGGCAAATATTACAACATGTTCTGTAATAAATGTAGAAGAAGGATCATGTTCAAGAAAGCAAAGAAAAAAATAATTTCAATTTTTAATCAATATTCAATTACAGATAATTTCATAATTTATTTCTCGAACGATCCATTAGTCGCTAAAAAGGACTACATTATTCAAGTTTCTAAAAATAAAATGATATGTCCGGCTTGTAAAGAAGAAACGGGTAAAAATTATAAGGTTAAATTAGGAGTTAGCGAAAGAATTGACCTTATTTCTTCACGTGAAAAACCTAAACATCCAGACCATAGACCCCCTTATATTAATACTGTTCCCTTATTTGATATAATACGGGCCGTAAAAGGAATTAAGAGTACTACCAGTAAAACAGTCCTAAGTGCGTATAATAAAATAATTATGGAACTTGGACCGGAATTTAAAATATTAATAGACGTTCCTATCAGTGAAATTGAGAAATTTGATTTAAATATCGCTAACGTGATAAAAATGTGTAGAAATAACGAAATTAGTTATACTCCTGGAGGCGGCGGCATTTATGGTCAAATAAAAATCGATTTATAGTTAAAAGAAAAAAGAAAATCAAAAATGAAACAATCAACATTTTAATAATTAAGCTTTAAAGCTTGGCAGATATTATATTTGAAACTCTAAATTTAAATTAAGAAGCTCTCCGCACTGATCACAAGTTAACCAATCAAACACCGATATTGTTACTTTAAATAATTCTAATTCCTTTCGAGGAAATTGATTTTTAAACTTTTTTTTGTAATTACAAATAGGACAGCTTATAATTGCCCAGACATTAATTATACTTTCTTCGTGCTCCGAGCCGATTTGAGCCTTTTTATCACTTTCGTGAAAATTATCAATTTCCATTTTTACAACCCTTACTACAATAATATTTAAAAAAATTAACCCTTATAAGTTTTATTTAATAAATTAATTTCATTCTTTTAACACGAAATTCTTGAAAAATGAATAAAAACTCCACGAGAGAATTTCATAAAATTATTGAAAATTAAAAACCTTTTTTTAAAATGGGAAGAAAAATACCATAAATTAGCAAAGCTCCTTCAAACCCTGATCATGATATTTTTTCTCTCTGGAAGCACCATATTCATCTAAATTACAATCTCTATAAGTTTTGAATAGATTCTTACCATCTCTAAGATAAATGCAATTTTTTCATCTCTTTGGATTTCCTTAATGATAAAAAATTACAAATCTATCTAAGAGTATTTTTATTTTTCTTTTAATAATAATTATCTAAATACTTATTATTACTTAATAAAAATAGTATAAAAAAAGAGAATAATGTAATAAAAATGTTTGAAATTAAAGAGCCTCAAGTATTCTTCAAATCCTCAGAAAATATGGAAGAAATTGACGATAATTTAGTACAATTAGTTGTGACTTCACCTCCTTATGGTAAAATAAAAGATTATGGTGTAGAGGAACAAATCGGATTTACAGATTCTTTCGAAGATTATTTTCTAAGATTGAAAAAGGTCTGGGAAGAATGTCATAGAGTATTAGAGCCACAATGTCGTTTAGTAATAAATATTGGAGATCAATATTTAAGAAAAATTGATTATGGTCGCTATAGAATAGTATCCATAGCAAACCAGATAATTCATGACTGTTTAGAGATTGGTTTTGATTTTTTAGGAGATTTAATTTGGCAAAAGGTCAGTACTACCAATACTACAGGGGGATGTTCTTTAATGGGCTCGATTTATTATCCTAGGAACGGTTTGCTTACATATGATTATGAACATATTCTTATTTTTAAGAAATTTAAGGGAAAAGGAAAAGTTATAGATAGAAAGAAAAAGGAATTATCCAAAATACCATTAAGTGAATGGAAAAAATGGTTTACAGGTCACTGGAAATTTCCTGGAGTAATCCAAAAAGAACATATTGCGATGTTTCCTGAGGAATTACCTTACCGAATCATCCGAATGTTTTCTTTTATTGGAGATACAATTTTGGATCCATTTTTAGGCTCAGGAACTACCTTAAAAGTAGCAAAATCCTTGTTTAGAAACGGAATTGGTTATGAAATTAATTCTCATTTTAAAGATGTTATTCAAGCTAAAATAAATGAAGGGAGAATTGGATATTTCAAAGATTATCAATACATGTTATATAGAATACATAATAATATTCTTAAAAAGAAAGAGTTTGAATATGATTATGAAAATCAAAAGCAAAAGGGAATCATAATTTTAAAAGATAAAGAAGATTCGAGAATCATTATTGATTATCTCCATTTAGAACTGGAGGCTTTTAATGAAGATATAATTAAAAAAGAATTAGAGTCCAAGTATAAAGAAAATACCTTGGTCAATTTCTTAAGTGGTAAAGAAAAATGGAAGGATTTTGAAAATTATTTGATCGTACTTAATTCCCCATTAATTAAAGATAAAAGATTCGGTGAATTCATAAATGAGCATACAAGTTCAAAGAAATTTTCAAAAAACATTCAATTTATAACAATGGATACAATTATTTCCAATAAAATGGATTTTTTTTCTACACTAAATAATAAGAAAATTGATACACATTTTTTACAACATATTAAAGAGAAATCAAAAGATATTTTATCCTTTATTTGATGAATTATCTTCTTGTAGTTTGGAAATTAATTCATCTGGTACTTCTATTTCAACAGAAGTTTTCTTTTTTTCATAATAAATTATAGAAACATTAATTTTTTCTTGCTTAGATACTTTTTTAAATTTATATGTGGATGCTTTAATGGAAATGGGTATATCTTTAAGATAACCATCAATACCCTTTGCCTCATCCGCAGGGAGAGAAAGTTTATAAGAAATATGGTATTTCTCTGAAAGATATTCAAGGATTGCATCTTGGAAATTAAGACCTAAATAGGTTTTATTAATAATCAAATCGTTTACCCATTTTTCAATTAGCGACTCATCAATTTCATCTATTACATTTTTTAAATTATTTACCATTTCAGAGATTTTTTCAATCGCTCTGTTAATTGCCTTTGGATGTTTCTTTTTATACCATTCTTCCCAATCGGCTAAGGATCCATGGGATATTTCTTTTCTAAAGGTTTTAATTAATTCTGACATTTGTCCTACATTTTTAGGGCGGGTTGCTTGAGAATTTTGGTTCGCTAAATTAATAATTTGAGTTGAATATTTCGGAAAATCTATTTTTGGATAATAGATTACGAGTTTGATATCTTTATCCTTAAAATTAAGTTTCATAAAAAAGGAGAGAAGATATCTGAATAAAAACAGCAATATTATATCCATATTATTTTTTTATTACAAGCTTGTAGGTAGTTAAATCTTTAGGTTCATCTTGGGACAAAAAAAAAAGTATTATCTTCGTATTACACCCAAATATTATCCAAACATTATTCTCGTAATACAATAGAAAAAATTTATTTTAATGATAAATTTGAATTATATAAAAGAAGGAACACATCCATCTAATATCTTAGAATCCAGAACATCAGTATCCATATCGCGATTTAAACAATTATCTAATCTTAATCAACAAAATTATCAAAATCAAGACTATGATAACGATGCTTATTTATCAGATTTATTAAAAGTTTTAAAAATTAGATCATTGGTCGTTGGCGTTGGAGGCGCGGGAAATAATACTGTATCACGATTAAGCGAAATGGGCTTAAAAGGCGCTGAAAGTATAAATGTTAATACTGATGCTCACGATTTGTTTTATTCAAACGCAAAACATAAAGTTTTAATAGGAAAAGAAAGATGTAAGGGATTA
>JAUWRB010000133.1 GCA_030610785.1 Promethearchaeota archaeon
AAAATGATAGGTAAAGTAGGGAAAAAACAAACGCTTTTGTATATTTTTACATTGGCGGTATGTTTCCTTCCTATAACGTTATTAGGCATGATACCTGCGATTCCAAGTCTATTACTCGGGATAGTCTTTATAATTGGAATAAGTGCAACATTGGGAGGGTGGTTTTTATTCCCATATATAATGTACGCCGATCTTGCTGAAGATGACGAAAAAAAAACCGGAGAATTAAAGGCGGGTATTTATACCGGCTTTCCAAGTATTATTCTAAACATTTTTCAAGCAGTAGGAATTTTTCTACTCGGTAGTATCACGTCATTACCGGATATTGTTGTAGGCTCCTTGACCTTTTCGATAGGCTATGTTATTTGGGGACCAATCTGTTCAGCAATCTTACTTGTTTCTTATTTCTATACAAAAAAATATATAACATTAGATTTTGAATGGGAAGGAGAAGAACCTAAAATATAAAATTAACTTTTTTTTTTTTTTTTAAATTTTTTTAAATTTCTTCATTTTTTGTAAAAAAAATCAATAAAAACAAAACTCTTCATTGATTTATTAGTATTAATGACTATTTTTAATAAAGTCTTAGAAATTTATAAGAACTACTCAATTTGTACTTATTGTTTAGGTCGAATGTTTTCTCTCCTAGGTACAAGTACAACCAATTTAGAAAGAGGTAAATCATTATTACTTTCATTAACCATGGAAAGTCATGGGATTTATTTATCTCGTGCGAATAAACAAGATGCAGCAATAAAAGAATTAATTATTTTAGCAGAAAAAGCTAATTTTTTGCCGGCTCAACAAGTTTTAAAGAATGAAGGATTTGAATATTCAACCATTAATTCAGACCAATCGTGTTTTTTATGCAATGATATCTTTTCTAACCTTCAAAAATATGCGGAAAAGGCAAAGCAATTAGTTGAAGGAATTGAATTTAATAATGTTTTAATAGGGGCGAGTCCGGATTCTCAAATAATTAATCGAGAAGATAACTTTAAAGCAAAATTTAACCTATTAGAAGCGGAATCTTTTAAAAGTCATTTCAATCGTGAAGTTGGAAAAATTTTTTCAACTTTTTTAAATAAACCTGCGGAATTTAGCAATCCAGATCTCTTGGTTATTTATTCTTTAGGTTTTGATTCTTTTAAAGTCAATATTACAACGAGATCCATTTTTATTTACGGAAGATACAATAAATTAATAAGAGGAATCCCTCAAACTCATTGGACTTGTAAAAATTGTTTCGGGAAAGGATGCGAATCTTGCAATTTTACAGGAAAAAAATATCCAATAAGCGTGGAAGAATTAATTAGTCCTGAGTTTGTTAAAGAGACAAAAGCAAGCAATACAAAATTTCACGGCGCTGGTCGCGAAGACATTGATGTCTTGATGCTGGGTAACGGAAGACCTTTTATTCTTGAAATAAGAAATCCGGTAATAAGGAATATAAACTTGGAGAAAATTAAGAAACAAGTTAACGAGATTAATGTTGGTAAAATATATATCAATGATTTAAAGTTTAGTAGCAAAAAAGAAGTTATTAATATCAAGGCTAAAGCGGAACAAACAAGAAAAGTATATAAAGCACTAACAGAGGCAATAAATGATTTAAATTTAGACGAGTTTACCGAAAAGTTAATTTTATTGAAAAATAAGCTTGAAAATAAAATATTAAATCAAAGAACGCCTTTTAGAGTAGCTCACCGTCGTGCCGATAAAATTCGAAAAAAAATGGTTTTTAAAATTGATGGTAAATATATTAAACCTAATTTATATGAATTTATTATTGAAACTCAAGGCGGAACTTATATAAAAGAATTAATTAATGGTGATAACGGTCGAACTCCACAATCATTTGCCGAAATATTTGGCCCTCTTAATTGTAAAGAGTTAGATGTAATAAAAATCTATAATGAATAAACTAATTGAATTAAAATAATAAAATAAATAAATCATTATTCATGATTTAGTTATAGGATTATTTATTATTTTTACAACTCGTTGTTTTGAATATAAAAAAAGGTCGAAAAAAATGACTCTGCATAAAGGATATAGGAATAAAACGCGAAGTGTTCATAGAAAAAAAGTGCGGGAAAGGGGTCTTACTTCAATCGAAAAATATTTAATAGATTATGAAATTAACGATAAAGTAGATGTTATAACTGATTCAGCGCAACATAAAAGAGGCATGCCTCATCGAAGATATCAAGGAAAAACAGGAACAATAATCGCAAAACGAGGGCGTTGTTTTGAAGTTGAAGTAAAACTAGGAAACGCAAAAAAAATATTAATCGTTGGAAAGGAACATTTAAGACTGAATTATATTTCTATAGAAAAAAAAGGATTGAATAAATAATGTCTGGAAAAAAAATTGATGAAAAAGTTGTCTCTATACCTGAAGTAAAAAAAATAATGGAAAATGTAAAACAGAAAATAGAGCTCATTGGAACTGATGAAAATATAAGTCATTTTCAAGAGATCACGTACGACTATGTGAATAAATTTGCGAAAATGTCTGAAAAAGATGCAATAAAAATTAAGAAATTTTTAATTGACAAGTATGAAATAGAAGAGAACTATGCAATAAATGTTATTAATATTTTTCCTCACACAATATACGAGTTAAGAACTATTTTGGAAAAGAGTTATGTTGGAAAAACGCTGAATAATGAACAATTACAAGATATCATTTATCAGATAGAGGAATTTAAATCGTCCTAAAAAGTAATTACTTCATTATAAATCTATTAAATTAAGTTAAAACTAAATTAAGTTTAAACACCGAAGAATTTATATAGACAAATTGTTTTTTATTTTAATGAGTTTCTAATTTTATTTATCGTGTTTTTAAATATAAAACATTATTATGGATATTGAAAAAGTAAAATTTAAGAAAATTGGTTGGTATGGAAAGAAGAGATCAAAGAGATCGAAGAGATTTCAGAAGAGCCCCTCACAAAAAGTATTATCAAGACAGAGGTCGAGCGAAAAAACAATTTATAAAAAAATCTCGCGAATTAACCATATTAGATTTATTACTACACGGACACATTAATGAAAATAGACCGAGTTATTCAAGATCACCAATCGCACAAGTTATTACTTTTCCGGATTTTGTTCTTTATGAAATTAAAATAAATAAAAATTCCGACATACGAGTACAAGAAAAAGACACGTACGAAAATTTCATGAAAAGTAATAAATTAAGAGAAGTAATAAAAAAAATAGATTTTAACGATTTAACTAGTACTTCTAAGGTATTAATTCAACAAATTATTGAAAAAGAAATTTTAAATCATGAAGAAGAATTCGTTAATTTCTTTAACAATTCAACATCCATAACGCCGAGAATGCACTCGTTAAAATTGCTGCCGGGTATTGGTCAAAAACACATGTGGGGAATACTTGAAGCACGACAAAGACAAAAATTCACAACATTTCAAGATATCATGGATAGAACAAGCGTTTCAAATCCAACTAAACAATTAGCCCTTCGGATCATTAAAGAACTTCAAAGAGAAGGCGTTAAGTATTATCTTTTCTCAAAAACCAAAAAGTATGAATAAATAAAATGAACAAAAAAGAAGTTCAACTTATTTTAAAAAAATTATCAATTAAACCAAAAAAGAGTTTAAGTCAGAATTTTTTAATTGATAAAAATATCTTGGACGTGATCTTATCTGAATCCGAAATTTCGAAAGAAGATATTATATTAGAAGTAGGTCCGGGGTTAGGTGTTTTAACAGAAAAAATCGTTGAAAAAGCGAAAAAAGTATATGCTGTTGAAATAGACTCTCGATTATATTCATATCTTTCAAATAAATTCTCAACATTCAATAATATTGAAATAATAAACGAAGATATTTTAAAAATGGATGTTCCTTCTCACGATAAGTTTGTTTCAAACGTTCCTTATTCTATTACGGGGCCATTAATCGCAAAAATATTTTTTAAAAGTAAACCGCCTCATGGAATTTTGATGATTGAAAAAAGTATTGCTGATAGAATTTTTTTTGATGGAACATACAAAAATTTTTCTCGAATAACCGTTGGTCTAAATTCATTCATGAAACCGATTAAAAAACGTAAAATCTCACGAAATTGTTTCTATCCAATTCCAAATATCGATATATCGCTAATTAAAATCGTGCCGAAAGAAAATATCAATCCTTTTTTGTTAGAAAATGAAAAAAAAGATTTTTTTTTAAAATTTGTCGCAGGCGTAATGCCTTACAAGAATAAAAATATTATAAATGCTGTGGACCTATTCTTAAAAAGTAATAAAAAACTTAATTTTAAGAAAGAAAAAATAATAAAAATTTTACTAGAGAATAGTATCGCTAATTATAAACTTTCTAGCCTTAAAATTAACGATTTTATAGAATTAAGCCGGTTATTTTACAATTTTTAAAAAAAAGTGATATAGTGCCTAAAATTAATTTATTGACTGACCCCATGATTATTCACGGTGGAGAAAATGTTTACTCTCCTTCCGATGATAGTTTCTTATTAATTGATTACTTCAAAAAAATCATAACGGAGAACCATTTTGATGGAATTGATATAAGAAAAATAAAAAATATTTTAGATTTGGGCACGGGAACGGGAATAATTGCTCTTCTCTTTCAAATGGTAAAATTAAAGAATCCTAAATTTAATCCTAAAATATACGCTTCCGATATTTTAGAAGAAGCGTTAAGATGTGCCAGATTAAACGAAAAAGCAAATAAATTTGAAAACAAAATAAAATTCGTACGGTCTGACCTTTTTAAATCTTTTCCTGACAATTTAAAACATGTTTTCGATGTTATAGTTTTTAACCCTCCTTATTTGCCTTCTTTTCAAAGCGTTAAAGAAAAAAATAACACGACAAAAATTGATTATAGCTGGGATGGCGGAGAACATGGTAATGATGTTATAATAAAATTTTTAGACGAAGTTAAAAATTTTCTTAATATGAAAAATGGATGTCACGTTTATTTTATAAGTTCAGATAGAACTGATTTAAGAGAATTGAACGAAAAAATTGAAAATAAAGGCTTTAAAAATAACATCGTGGGGAAAAAACATGTTTTCTTCGAGGATATTATTTTAAATCGATTAAATCTTAGAGAAAGTTAAAAAGGCCTTCGATTTCTTCTTTTTTCTAACAAATTAATCCCATTCACGTTTAAAATCCTTGTTAGATGGTTAAATAATAAATTTATCTCGTGTGATTTAAAAACAGCTCGTCTGTGCGCCTCTATTTGTGGAATAGGCAAACCATAACGCTCGTTCAAGCTTGAAATGGGGCTTATTATTGAAGAGATTAAATCCGCTTTTTCAGTAGCTTTCTTAAAGGAATCGTTTTCTTCCACGAAAAATTCTATTCTGCAAGGTATATCGTATTGAGTGGTTTTTATATAAAAAGCGTAAAAAGTAAGGGGAAAATAATAAGGTATTTCTTTTTTTATTCCCGTGTCTCTTATTTTATCAATTTCCATTTTGCAATTAAAAATACAACTTCTTTCGTATTTGCTTAAAATTTTGTTAAATAAATCCAAATCGGAGAAATATTCAATAACTTGGCGATAATTAGAGTTAATAAAATCGTTTAAATTCAAACCACTTGAGTTCAATAACTGTATTGAATCTCTTAATAAATGTGATAAAGCAGAAGTTCTAGTATCTTTTATTGATCCAATTAATATTATTCCTTTTTCCTTGCAATTTGAATATAATTTGTTATATTCTTGTAGAAGAGAGTCGTATTTTATTGAAATTTCAAAATCTTTCGAAAAAAGTAAGTTTATTGGCATTATTACGATGGAACCATCAAGAATAATCAAGTCAATATCGGTGGACTTTTCAATTAAATCATTTAACAATTTCAATTCCATGAAATTCATATCCATTGAGACTTTAGCTTCAATTATATCTTCTTCTCTATTGATGTAATTACCTCGTACAGCGTAATTGTTAAATCCACTTAAATCAGGAAAATATTTGATATTTGCTTCGTGATTTTTTTTAAAATGATACTTTACTGCAATTGCTTTTAAAAAAGAAAAATCCACATTCATGAATTTCTTAATAACTGAACTTCCGTCAACACTAACAATGTTTAATCCGCTTATATTGGAAGATGTTATTTTTTTCTTAATTTGACTTTCTTTAATAAAAAATTTAGGATATTCGATGAGTTCTGAAAAGTCCAATTGTTCGAGGTTTTTAAGAACAATCTTTACAAAATTGTTTTTCATTTTTTCAATGTGTATTAATTCCTTAGCAATTTTTTTTAAGTCTTTCGATAAGAGTTGCTCCTTTGTCAAGCCTAAATTAATTGAATTTGATTTTTTTTCCCAAAAATCAATAGATTCTTTACCATTAAATTTTATTGAATTACTCCTTAGCGTCATCAATACTATTAAAAAATATAATCAAAAATAATAACGATGAGATATTGAATTTTTTGATTTGCTTTTTTCATTAATGGATTTCTGATAAAATAATTAAAGAGAAAAAGTGGCTCTATAACTTAAAAAATCTGAAAGATTTAATGTTTGATAACAATAGAATCAGGGAAATAAAAGAAATTGAAAGCCTAAAGGAATCAAGCCTTTTAGGGTTGAGCTTCAACGCCCTCCCAAATCATCATGATAACCGCTCTCATTATTTTGGAAACTTATATTATTTCCCAGAATATCATGAGTCCAAAGAAGGTGGCTAATAACCTCATTATTAACGGGAAAAAAGAAATATTTAATCATTATGACTAATTATTCTTAAAAAAATTAATTGTTTTTCTTTTTTATCAAGTTTTTATTGAAGCAAAATAACATTCTTATAAGCATGTTAATTTTATATATTAATTTTAAATGCTATTATTGAATTAATGTAAATTTAAAATAAATGAAAAATTAGAACTTTATTCTAAAATGGGGTGAAGAGAATCTCAAATTATGATTTTACATATAAAATTATGATGCTCGGGGATGCATCCGTTGGGAAAACTTCTCTGACATTAAGATATATCTCAGGCTCCTTTTTAGAAGATTTAAAATTAACAATAGGCGTAGATTTTTATTCAAAATATACAAAATTTGAAGATAAACGGATAAAATTACAGTTATGGGACTTTGGAGGGGAAGAACGCTTTAGATTTTTGCTTTCTCAGTATTGTAAAGGAGCAAATGGCGCCTTTTTTTTATACGATATTACTAATCAAGTAACACTGGATCATTTACCCGATTGGACTCAAATTATTAGAGATCAAGCAGGAGATATTCCAATAGTGTTAGTAGGGAGCAAAATTGATTTAGATGAGTTTCGGGCAATATCACGAGAAGATGGAATTCAAGCTTCAAAAAAGTATAATCTTGATGCCTTTATTGAAGTATCGTCAAAAAATGGGCAAAATGTCGAAGAAGCATTTAAGTTGCTGACAGAACTTATTCTTACGGAATATAGTCTTCCCTCGGATACGAAGTAGAATTGATTTACTCGTTTTATTAATTAAATATCCATGTAATAACTTTTAATTTATATTTATAATTTAATTTCATAAGAATTTCTTAACATTTATAGGAGAGATATATAACTATACAATTTTGCATGAATTAGATCTAAAAAAATTATTTTTCCCTCGAGCCTTTGGAATTATTGGGGTTAACGAAAAAAGTTATGGAGGGGGTTATTTTCTTAAGTGCTTAAAAGCAATAAATTTCACTAAGCCACTTTTTATTTTTAATCCCCGCTTAAAGGGGCAAGTCTTAGAAGGAGTAAAAGTAAACGGTTCGATTTCGGAAATTTCAGATGACCAGCAAATTGATCATGTAGTACTTGCAGTACCGGCTAAATTCTGTGCTTCCATTTTAGAAGAAATTGGAAAAAAAAAAGTACCATTTGTTACAATATTTTCTTCTGGTTTTTCAGAAGTCGGAAACGCGGACTTAGAACAAGAAATCCTTGAGATTGCTAATAAATATAATATAAGGGTTATAGGACCAAATTGCTTGGGCGTTTATAATCCCAAATCTCGATTAGCAACAAGTAGGTGGCATACAGCTGATGCAGGAAATTTAGGTTTAATTAGTCAATCAGGCGGTCTTTCTATTAACTTATCGAACATGGCTATATATACTTATGGTACAAATATAAGTAAAATGATTTCTATAGGAAATCAAATAGACTTAAATGTTGTAGATTTTTTAAAATATTTCTTAACGGACAACGATACAAAAATCGTAGGACTATATTTAGAGAACCTCAAAGGTAAAGGACAACAAACTGGTAAAGAATTTATTAAGATAGTTAAGAATTTATCCCTAAACGGTAAGCCAGTAATTTTATGGAAAGTTGGCTTCGGAGAATCTACAAGAGACGCGATTTTTTCTCATACAGGGGGTATGGCGGGGTCAACAAGGATTTGGAGGGCTATAACTAAACAAACAGGTGCGATTTTAGTTCAAGATTCAGTTGAATTAATATCGCTTGCAATGGGCTTTAATTACCTGAATATTAATGAAATTGATAGAAATCTTGGGATTGCCGCCATAGGTGGAGGTAGCTCCATCGAATTGACTGAACAAATGGAAATATACGATTTAAAAGTGCCAGAATTACATCCTGATACAAAAAATAAATTTAAAAAGTTTTTACCGGATGTGAATACGATTATTCGCAATCCACTCGATTTAGGCGGGAGCGGAATGGTAACAGAAATCTTTACTAAAACGCTCATTACTATAGATAGTGACCCTAATATTTCAATAGTTATTTTTATAAAACCATATTATTTTACTGAAGAATTTCTCAATGGCATACTTAAAGCTAAAGCTGAAATGAAAAAACCTTTAATTTGTATTGCAAACAAAATAATTGACGATTTAGACGAATATGAAAATAAATTAAAGTTTAAGAAAGAATTATTCAAAAAAGGAATACCTGTTTTTGAATCAATTGAAATGACGGCAAAAGCTTTGGATAGGATGTACAAATTTAAAAAATTTTTAGAAAGACAAAAAAATTACAAAAAAAAGGAAGTCAATAAAAATAAAGAAAATCGAG
>JAUWRB010000199.1 GCA_030610785.1 Promethearchaeota archaeon
GTGATGATATTCAAAATAATTTTTCAGAAAAAAGCAGATAAAATAAAAGTTGGCGGTAATAACACTGAAATTTACTTTGAAAGCTCTAAATTAGAGTCACTTTATCAGAAACTGAAAAATGAAAGCGTTGAATTTATTCACCCAATTAGAGAAGCTCCATGGGGTCAGAAAGCGTTTAGAATTCGCGACCCAGATAAAAATATCATCGAGTTTGGAGAGCCAATGTCTGATGTCGTGATTCGACTTCATGAGCAAGGAAAAATAATTGAAGAAATTGCTGAAAAATCACTAATGCCGATAGAGATTATTAATAAAATCCTTGAAAGTATATAAAAAACTGAAATAAAATAATCAAATATTCTTTTTTTTTTTTAATCTTAGGAAAAAATTTTAATTTTAAGTTATATTTAGAAATCCATAATTTCTTAAAAAAAACGATTTGATTTAAAGTGAGCAAGAAGATTGAAGAGATAAGACACATTCTAATGGAACATCACGAGATGATTAAGAATGCAATACCTCTCATTGCATCTGAAAATATAACAAGTCCCGCCGTTGACGAAGCGTGCAACAGTGATTTCAGCCACAGGTATGCCGAAGGTTGGGTAGGACAGAGAGTATATGCGGGATGCAAGTATATTGATTTAATTGAAGATATGTGTATGGAATTAATAAAGAAGTATTATAACTGCATATTTGCAGATGTAAGACCCGTATCTGGCGTTGTTGCTAATCTTGCCTTATACAATGCTTTTACCTCTCGTAATAATGGCAAGTTAATGTGCTTACCCATACCGAAGGGAGGCCATATTAGTCACGCACCTTATCAAGCTAAATCAGGGAGATTAATTTATGGTACGGCTGGAACGGTAAGGGGATTGGATGTACAGTATTTAGCTTTTGACGAGGAAAACATGAATTTAGATCCAGATGCCTCTGCAAAAAGAATAAGAGAATTCAAACCAGAGATGGTCTTATTTGGAGGATCCGTCTTTCTTTTTCCACATCCTGTTAAAGAACTAAGCGAGGTTGCAAAAGAAGTGGGCGCACATGTTGGATACGATGCGGCTCATGTTGCGGGACTCATAGGATCGGGATATTTTCAAGATCCTTTAAGAGAAGGTGCGGACGCAATGAGCATTAGCACTCATAAAACGCTCCCTGGACCTCAACATGGTACAGTAATCTCAAATAGAAAGGATTTAATCAAGGATTTGAAAAATGCTGCGTTTCCTGCATTACTTTCCAATCATCATCTTCATAATGTTGCGGGCTTAGCGATAACAGTTGCAGAAATGCTTGAATTCGGAAAAGAATATCATAAAAAGGTAATTGAAAACGCAAAAGCGTTTGGACAAGCCTTAAGCGAGCGGGGATTTAAAGTGCTCTGTGAACATCTTGGATTCACTGAATCTCACCAAATTGTCGTAGATATTGTTGATTTTGAGAAAACGGTTGGATTGGGCGGTGATATTGAGAGATTGCTTGAAGAAGCAAATATTATTATTAATAGAAATCTACTTCCATGGGACATACGTGAGAAAAGGAGTTACCTGAATCCTTCCGGGTTAAGACTCGGAACAAGTGAGGTTACCCGCTTAGGAATGGGTAAAAGCGAAATGATTGATATTGCTGAATATTTCAAAAAACTGATTATAGATAAAAAAGATCCTAAAAAAGTAAAAGAAGAAATTACAGAATTTAAGAAAGACTTTCAACAAATAAAATATTGTTTCCAATCTTCAAATCAAGCCTACAAATATTTGAACTTTTATTAAATAACTATTTCTATTTTTTTTAAAGTTTAAACAATAAAATTTATCTTTTTAAAATACTTTTAGAATAACATTCACATTTTTAACTATTTATGAATTATTGAGATTAAACCCAATGAAACTTGAAGTATTAGAAAAAACTGATTCTTTCTTACAATTTATAGTTTCCGATTTATCAGTAGAATTAGCAAATGCCATAAGAAGAATAATCTTTATTGAAATTCCGGTCATGGCAATTGATGAAGTTATTATATTAAAAAACGATTCACCCTTGTATGACGAAATCATTGCTCATCGCCTTGGTATGATCCCTTTAAAAACGGATTTAGATATATATAAAATACCTAGTGAATGCAGTTGTGGCGGATACGGGTGTCCTCTATGTCAAGTATCTTTAACTTGTGAAATTACTAACGATACTAATAATCCTATTGTTATTTATTCGGGAAATTTAAATTCAAACGATCCCAATATTGTTCCAGTTGATCCAAACATTCCTATCGTAAAAATTAATAAAAACGATAAAGTAATAATTGAAGCTTATGCCATTCTCGGTACAGCTAAAGATCACGTAAAATGGCAAGCAGTTTCGAATATTTCTTATAGGTTTTATCCTGTCATTGATTTTGACGATAGTAAATGTGCAAATTGTTCTGATAAATGTATAGTTGCAAGGATGTGTCCTAAAAAATTATTTGATTTTTCTAACAAAAAAGCACCACAATTAGTTAAAGATTACTGGAGAACGTGCGATTTATGTAAAGCGTGCGAAAAGGAGTGCCCAGAAAAGGCAATAAAAGTTGATTGGAAGGATAATACTTACATGTTTTCAATTGAAAGCGACAATGTACTACCTTTTGATGTCATCTTAAATAAAACATTCGAGATCTTTTTAGAGAAGATTAACGAATTTACGGTTAAACTGGAGGAACTCGAAATAGAATGATGAAATATAAAAAAATTATTAAGGAATATCACATTTAAAGAATTAAAATTAAGGTTTGAACTTTCTCATGTCTCATCGAATTTCTGGTCCAAGTAATTACTATCATCGGGTATTAATAAGAGATTTATGGAAAACGCAAATAAGAATTTGGAAGAAATTGAGCAAAAAATTAATGGGTCCGAGGAGAAACACTGTTGAAGCAAATCTCTACCGCATAAATAAAAAGACTAAAAATGGTGATATTATCGTAATTCCTGGAAAAGTTCTAGGGGTTGGCCAATTGGAACACGAATTGACAATTGCGTGCTTAAATTGCTCCAAATCTGCAGAGAAAAAAATTGCGAATTCAGGTAGTAAATTAATTTCTATTGAAGAATTATTAGAACAAAACCCAAAAGGAAAAGGAATAAAGATTTTTTATTAACGATTTAAAAAAAAAATGCGTTAAAATCATGATAGAATACCAATTATTAGACGCTAAAAACAAAATATTAGGACGTTTCTGTAGTCAAGTAGCAAAAAGGGCGCTTTTAGGTGAGAGAATCGTTGTAATAAACTCTAAGGATTCTATAATTAGTGGCAACAAGAGCAACATCCATAACAAATATTTAACAAAATTGAACATTAGCACTGCGACAAATCCCAAGCGTGGCCCTTTCTGGCCAAGACGACCGGATAACTTCATGAGAAATGTGATTAAAAAAATGTTACCAAGAAAGAAACTTCGAGGAAAAGAAGCCCTTAGAAGGGTTCACGTGTACATATCAGATATTCCGGAACGTTTTAAAGATCGGTATCAAAAATTGATACCGGGTGATGTTCCTAACGCTGATATAAGTCGATTATCTTATTATAATAAATATATAACTTTAGAGAATTTGTGTTCAAGAATAGGTTGGAACAAAATAATTGAGGCTTAAATAAAATGGCAAAAAAAATAATTCAATCATCTGGAAAAAGAAAGACTGCCATTGCTAGGGCTATTTTAAATTATCCTGTTAAAGGTCAAATCAAAATTAACAATGTTCCCTTGCAATTGTACGAACCAGAAATAGCGAGGATGAGGATACAAGAAGTAATAAATGTAATATCTCATCCAAAGATAGAAAAATGTGATATTAGCGTAAGCGTTAAAGGAGGAGGTACCACTGGCCAAACCGATGCGGTTCGAATTGCCATTTCTAAAGCTATTTACAAATTTTTAAAAACAAAAAGTATTGAACACACTCTTAGAGAATATGACGATTCTTTATTGAGCGGAGATTCCAGACGGACAGAACCTAAGAAGTTTGGTGGCAAAAAGGCACGTTCGCGACGACAAAAATCGTTTCGATGAAATGTCATTACTACTTATTATTCATGAGCTTTTTATTATTGTATTTTTTGAACATTTGCTCCTAATTCAATTAAATCCATAACAAAAAACGGATACGAGTCCTTTGTGACATCAATATTTTTTATTAGAGAGCTGGAATTAGCGTATAATGCTGCTATTGAGCACGCCATTGCAATTCTATGGTCGTTTTCGTGATTTATATTCGAACCTTTAAGACTTGCGCACTTATATATCGTTAATGTGTCGCGTTCTTCGTGAACTTCAACGCCCATTTTAGATAATTCTCTTGCCATTATAGCTATTCTGTCGCTCTCTTTAAGCCTTAAATTTGAAGCATTGAAAAGCGTTGTTTTTCCTTCAACAAACGCTCCTATTACTGACAAAATGGGAAATAAATCAGGAATCTCGTGGCAATCTACCCTTATACCTTTTAAGGGAAATTCATTAATATTTCCATTAACAATAATTTGATTTTTTTTTTGATTAATTTTTATATTAGCACCCATTTTTTGCAAGATTTCAATTAATTTCTTATCCCCTTGAGGAGAATTAACATTTAAATTGTTTATTATTATTTTTGAAGTTTCAGGCGATAAAACTGCGGCAGCCATCATGAAAGCCGCAGACGAAAAATCACCGGGAATCTCGTATCTTTGGGGCCTAAATTTTTGTCCACATGACAAGTAATATTTTCCAACTTTTTGTGCGTTTATTTTTTCTTGAACATTAATTCCAAAACGGTTTAAAACATCCATCGTGATTTTAATGTAGGGATACGAAACTATGGGAGATGTTATCGTAATTACAATAAAATTTGTGTTACTACAACTCAATAACGGACAGACGATTAATAAAGCTGATATAAATTGCGAACTTATATCTCCTCGAATTTCTACATGATTACAAAATTTTTGTTTTCGCTTGACGTGTATTTTGTTTTTTAATGTTTTATATTCTCCCCCTAACGATTTTAGCGCATCTAAAAGAGGCATTATTGGTCTATTTCTTTTTAAAAACTCACCCGTTAGCGTAAGACCGCCTTCAATTAAGAGACTTAAAGCACTGAAAATTCTTAAAGAAGTGCCAGAATTTTTACAATCAAGCGTTTTGTGTACTGGTTTGAATGATACATCGCTCCTTTCAACAATATAAGTATTTTTTGATTCTTTTAAAATATTTACTTTCAACTCTTTTAAGATTTCAATAGTAATTCCAACGTCTCCAGAAGTTAAGGGATTCTTAATTATTGAAACCCCATCAGCAAGACTTGCCGCAATAAAAGCTCTATGAGAGTAACTCTTGGATCCGGGTGCCGTGATTTCTCCGCACAAACTACTTGTCGGATTTATTTTTAAGTTCATTAAATGTTAAATAGAAAGTAAATTAAATTAATATATTGTAGTATGGTAATTTCTTTAAAAATTTTAAAAAATGTGAAAAACTTGGGAAATAATACTCTTGGAACAATTTTTAAGGTATCCTCATTTGGAGAAAGCCACGGAAATGTAATAGGGATAATTGTGGATGGTGTTCCTGCCGGATTAGATATTGACCTTAAATTCATTCAAAGTGAGTTAGATAAAAGAAAACCAGGACAATCCAATTTGACAACTTCCCGTTCTGAACTGGATAAAGCTGAAATTTTATCAGGAATTTTTAAAAATAAAACCACGGGGGCACCAGTATGCTTAATGATAAAAAATAAGGATGTTGATTCGTCAAAATACGAACAATTTAAGAATTATTTGCGACCTTCTCAAATAGATTATTCTGCTTTAAAAAGATACGGTGGCTTTGCTGATTATCGCGGGTCTGGGCGTTTTTCGGGGAGAATTACTGCTGGATTTGTAATGGCAGGAGCAATTGCTAAGCAAATTTTAAAAAAGCACGATATCTCAATAATCGCATTTACAAAAAGTATTGGTGATATCATGGATGAGCAACCTCATCAAATTGATAATCCAGATGACATTATTGAGGCCAGAGAGAAATCGCTCGTGAGAGCTTTAAATCCAGAAATATCTATTGCCATGACAAGACTCATAGAAAAGGTTAAAGAACAGAAAGATTCCATTGGTGGCACTATAAAATGTATTGTGAAAAATTTTCCTGCTGGAATTGGAGGTCCTATTTTTAACGGGCTTGAATCTAAAATCAGCCGCGGAATTTTTTCTATTCCTGCAATAAAAGGAATAGAATTTGGTGCGGGATTCAAAGCAGCAAAAATGAGAGGGTCTGAACATAACGATCCTTGGATCGTAAAGGATGGAAAAATTAAAACTTCTAAAAATGATTCTGGGGGGATTATTGGAGGGATTTCCATCGGAATGCCCATAGAATTTACCGTGGCAATAAAACCGACAGCGACCATTGGAAGAAGCCAAAAAACTGTGAATATCGAAACGATGGTAAATACTGA
>JAUWRB010000094.1 GCA_030610785.1 Promethearchaeota archaeon
AACGTACGAAACCAAGAGCTCATTTAATCAAAGATTAAGCTACGGATTTATTCCCCTCTTTGGGCTTCAGAGTAGGATGGGATTTAAAATTAAAAATGAATTATATCGCAAGGAAAAATAATTTTTTTCTTGCCGCTTTTATAAGGTTATTCTATTCTTGAGTAACTTTAATAAATAAATATATTAAGTAACAAGTTTTATTTTTGTTTAAAATGTGATATATATGAATAAGCTATCTAAGTTAACTGGTTGTATTACCGCGATGATTACGCCATTTAAAGAAGATTTTTCTATAGATGAAGAAAAATATCGCGAGTTTATAAGGTTTCAAATAAATTGTGGTTGTCAGCTTTTAACCATGGGAACAACTGGAGAAAGTGCGACATTATCCCACGAAGATCATCATCTTACTATAGATATTACCGTTGAAGAGGCGAAAAAGAGCGGAAAAGAGCCCTTCGTTTTAGCAGGAGCGGGCAGTAATTCTACAAAAGAAGCAATATCGTTATGTCAGTACGCTGAAAAGGCAGGAGCGGATGGTTTACTTGTTGTTGTTCCTTATTATAATAAACCCGTACAACACTCCTTAATAGATCATTTCTCCGCAATTGCAGATTCGGTTTCCATTCCTATAATTTTATATAATGTTCCGGGTCGTACTGTCCGAAATTTAGATCCTGAGACCGTGTCAAAATTAGCGTATTCCAAGGACAATATTGTAGGAATTAAATGTGCGAGCGGTAATATTGATCAAATAACAAGCGTTATAAAGTCTACTCCGGATGATTTTATCGTTTTAAGCGGGGATGACGGATTAACTTATCATATAATGGCTTTAGGAGGTCTAGGTACCATAAGCGTTGCTTCAAATATAATTCCCGAAAAAATATTAGAATTCACTAAAGTCATGAATAATGGTGAGTGGAATAAAGCGAGAAGCATGCAGTTTGAATTATACGATTTATTTAAAATATTATTCATAGAAACAAACCCAGGTCCAGTGAAAAATGCTGCTGAATTAATGGGAATAATGAATAAAAGGATGAGATTGCCTCTTACACCTCCATTAAAAGAGAACGAAAAAAAAATTAAAAAAGTATTGAAGAATTTAAAATTAATTTAGGAATAGAAGTTTTGGAGGATAAAACTTGATAAAACTATTAATATTAGGCCCATCGGGGTCAATGGGTAAATTGATTTGTAAATTAGGTTTAGAAGACGGTGAAATTGAAGTCGTTGCTGCTTGTGATGTAAGCAATATCGGACAAAAGATAAGTAAATTAGCAAGTGTGGAAGATCCAAATGATATAACGGTAGGTAATGTTAACGATCTTCAAAAAATTATTGAGGAAACGAGACCAGATGTAGCTATTGATTTTACATTGGCAAAAGCAGCTGAAATTAATTGTAAAATTTGTGTGAAGAATAATATTCGATGTGTCATAGGAACTACAGGACTATCACAGGACTTCATGGAAGAATTTGAGAAATTGGTAAACGAGTACAACGCTCCAGCGGTAATTTCAGCAAATATGGCAACGGGCGTAAATATCTTCTTTAAAATAGCATCAATATTAGCAGCTTATTTAGCTGATTGGGATATAGAGATACTTGAAGCTCATCATATAAGAAAACGAGACAATTATTCAGGGACCAGTTTAACTACAGCAAAAATAATTTGTGATACTCTTGGAGTTGAAATGGATGATGTTATTAAGTATGGTCGTCCAAAAGGCCCAGCTTTAAGAAAGAAAGGTGCAAAAAACGAAATTGGAATACATTGCATTCGAGCCGGCGATATAATAGGTGATCATGTAGTCTTATACGCCGCTCCTGGAGAACGCATTGAACTTAAGCATCAAGCTCATAGTAGGAATTGTTTTGCAAGTGGCGCAATAACTGCGGTGAAATTCGTGTTTAAAGCTAAAGAAATTAAAATATATACTACCCGAGAAGTTTTAAACCTATGATTTCTTTTTTAAAAAATCCTTTCACGATCGTGATAATCTTAAAGTGAAAAAGATAAAATTATAAAAAAGTATCAGGGCAGATCAGTATTATCATCAATCTATATTAAGATATAGGTTTCATTATGCCAAATCTTCATCGAGAAAAGCGATTAAAGGGTATCCAGTCCTTAATCGATTTCTTTTTTTATAATTTTATCTAATATAGAAAAACGATTAAATTCTTTTATTTTTATTCTATTTAATTTATTTTAAATGATCTGGAATTATTTGATGCTTTAAAATATCGTCAAAAGTTTCTGCTTCTCGGATCTTGTAAGATTGACCGTTATTAACCAATATTTCAGCAGGTCTCGGTCTAGAATTATAAGAACTGCTCATGGTAAACCCGTAAGCACCAGCATCAAGTATTGCAAGATAATCTCCTTCGTTCAATTCAGGTAATTCTCTTTCCTTGCCTATTATATCGCCTGATTCGCAAATAGGACCGGCAATATCATAAGTAACTTTTTCTCTCTCTTGGCTAATATCGCAAGGAATTATATGATGATAAGAGCCATACATCATGGGTCTAATTAACGTGTTAAAGCCAGCATTAATACCGGCAAACATTTTATACCCATTATTTTTTATCGTATTTATTTGCGCTAATATAATACTCGCTTCTGCTGTTAAATAACGACCAGGTTCAATTATTAGTATAGGTTCATCAAAACCTCCCTTTTCCACAAGTTCCTTAAAGCCTTTAACCACTATTTCTTTATAAACTTGTAAATCTAAAGGCTCTTCTTCAGGGCGATATGGAATCCCTAAACCTCCTCCAAAATCAATAAATTCAAATGTTATATCTAGAGTATCAGCTAAATTCGTAATAATGCCTAAATACTTATGTATGGCTTTATCGAAATTATGAGGATTTAAAATTCCTGAGCCAATATGGATATGAGTGCCGAATTTCTTAAAACCAACCTCTTTTGCCTTTTTATACGCTTCAATAACTTGGTTGTCTAAGATCCCAAATTTAATATTCTTTCCGGCTGTTATCGTATGCGCGTGATGACCTGCCCCGAATTCTGGATTAATTCTAAAAGAAATCGCGTTCTTCTCCTTACCTAAATTATCATAAACCATGGCCAATCTCTTAAGTTGACTTAAACTATCCAAATTGACCAGTACATCGTTCTTAACGGCGAAATTAAAATCCTCGTCAGTAAACATGTTTCCGGTATAAATAATCTGCTCAGGAGAAATTCCTGCTTTAAAACAAGTATATATTTCTCCGGTTGACGAACAATCGAAATTGGCACCTTCCGAATTTAAAATTTTTAAGATAGATAAGTTAGAATTAGCTTTTATGGCAAAATGGATTTCGTTCCTTTTATATTCAGAAGCGAGCACATCTTTTAATTGTTTATACCGTTTTCGAATTAATTGCTCGTTGATAATGTAAATTGGCGTGCTGTATTTTTCAGCTAGTTCAATAGTGCTAACATCCGCAAAATACAAGATATTATCTCGATATTTTAATTCTTTATTTCTCAACCATTTTTTGTAATCCATCTTAGTTTTATCTCGCATTTTAATTAAATTTCTATTTTCTCAATTTTACCACTAAAAACTTTTTCAACAGGACCTTCCATGAAAACTTGGCGCCCCGTATAAGTAATTATTAAATCTCCACCATCATTATGAACTATAATTGGCGTCTCTTTTCTAAATAAGCCAAGAATGGTTCCGACTACTACGGACGCACAAGTTCCTGTGCCACAAGAATTAGTAATTCCAACACCTCTTTCAAATACTCTTAATATGCATTCATTTTTTGAAAGAACTTTAACAAATTCTACATTTGTTTTGTTTGGGAAGTGCTCATCAGATTCTATAGCAGATCCATATTTATTTAATTCGTGATCTTTTAACTGGTCTTGAACAAAGATTATTGCGTGGGGATTTCCCATCGATACTGCTGAAAAATTAAATATTTTATCCAAAACTACAATAGACTCGTTAATGCATTGGCTTGAATTATCTTCTAAAATAACTGGAATCTCCTCACAATCCAAAATAGGCGCGCCCATATTGATTTTAACGCTTTTTACCTCGTTTTCTTCGATATTTAATTGCGCAGTCATGATTCCATTGAGCGTCTCGATATTTATTTCTTTTTTCTTGACAAGGTCGTTTTCGTACACATATTTTGAAAAGCATCTAATTCCATTTCCGCACATTTTTGGCTCTGTTCCATCAGAATTAAATATCCTCATTTTTATGTCTTCTTTTTCCGAATTACACACGAAAATCAAACCATCGGCCCCAATAGAATAGTGGAATTTACACAATTTAATGGCTAATTCTCCTTTTTTCTCGTCAGGAATGTTCCATTTAATATTATTAATCATGATGTAATCGTTTCCTAAACCATGAAATTTTTCGAAATCTAAATTTTTTAAAAGCAATCTGTTCACGAACGGGTCAATTAAATTTTTAAACGCTAATTATTTAAATATTAAAGAAAATAATAATTGAAAAAAATTTCGCTATTTTTATGTTACAAATAAGTAATTATTTCGAGATAGATTCTTGTAATGTCGCCTTAATCGCTTTTTTTACTGAATTTTCGCTAATAGCACAGGCAATAGTTAAGCCAATTATCGTCCACGAGAAAATCATGTAATAATACGTTGAAAACTTCCAAATTATTTTGTTTTTTATTGTAAAACCAAACGCACATGCGATATTTACAAGAGATAATACTAATATAATTGCTCCTAAAATTGTTATTAGTGATATTATTTCCTCCAAACTAATATATACTGAAATAACTTGCCAATAAAGCGAAAAAATATACACCATTATTGGTTCAATAAGAAAAATAATAACTATAAATAAAATAATTCCAAAAGAACTTAAAATTAATAAAAAAATTGATATTACCAACAAATTTCGCTCGTGCTCGTTGCATTTTCGCAAATAAAACCATAGCAATACTTCAAAAGTTCCGATTATTCCTAAACTAATAGAAGTTAGCGTGAGAGTATTAAGGATTTGAGACGCATTAGCCTCATTAAAAAATGAGGTATCAAGTAAAAAAAGAAGTAAAGTCTCCCTTGAAATAAAAAGCAAAATAAATCCCAAAATCGTTAAAAGTCCAATAACTAAATATATAATTTTTAGGATCGTAATAATCCTCTTCTTTTTTAATAAGTCCTTACTTTTTACGAGGCTCTTTCTTTCTTCCTTCAAAAACTTAAATTTTCGAGTAGAGAGGACGCATAACATTAATGGCGTTAACCAAAATAAACTCACGTAAATTATTGCTCCGGCGTCAGGATGGTTTAATGTGGTCATTTCGCCAGCTAAATAATAAAAAACCATGAAAGCAGAAATGTAAAGGAACACGATTATTGCTCCTTTTATTGATGTTTTTTTTAAATACCAAACAAAGACAAAAACAAATCCAAAAATAAAGGTAATACCAATCAATAAAGAAATAACAAAATTAATTTGAAGCGTGCCTGCCATCCAAAATGTCATGAAATCCTCTAAAGTCCATTTTAAACCGTTAAAATCTGATGAAAGTTGCGGTATAATGGTAAATAAACCACCATAATTCATTATTCCATCTAAATAAATGTGCATTATTCCACCAGCTAAAACCAAAAAATAAGTATTTAGATAAGACAATTTATATCTCTCTAAATCAATTATCTCTACATTGTTAATCCCGTTGATTTCTAACGAGAATCTCGTGAAATAATGATAAAATAAAGCTAAAATAAGCGCAAAAAAAGGCCAACCGAATAGTGAGTGTGTAATACTCCCAATTCCTAAAACCCATCCTACATCGGGACCCAAATAATTATTTAAAAACAATATAAAGACGTGAGTTTTTGTAAATTTTCCTGAGCTTATAAAATATAAACAAATTCCAAAAATAGCGCCCAGAACAAGATGAGCTATAGAAGGTATGCCATTTCACCTAAAATTTTTATTGTTCAAGCGTTCGTACTTATTCATATTTATATCAAATAATTCATGTTGTTTATCATAATAAATATTTTAAGGACGACATTAATCGAAAGAATTAAAAATTAATAACCTTAATTATTTCTTAATTTAATTTTTTGAGCTTTTTAACAAGTATTTTGTAGATTTTAAAATAATGGGATTGACAATAACAGAAAAGATCTTAAAAGACCATTGCGACGATAAGAAGGCTTCTGCAGGTGATTTTATTTTAGCACGAATAGATAAATGTCTAGCGAACGATATCACTGCTCCAATTGCGATAAGCGTGTTCGATAAAATCATGGAAGGGACAAAAAAAGCTGTTTTTGACGCTAAAAAAATTATTTTAACGCCAGATCATTTCACACCAAATAAGGATGTGGCATCAGCAGAACAATGTAAAATTCTTCGAAAATTTGCTCAAGAATATAAAATTGTTAATTATTTTGAAATTGGGAGAGTCGGAATCGAACATTGTCTTATTCCCGAACAAGGCTTAGTGTTACCTGGAGAAGTTTTTATTGGTGCTGATTCTCACACTTGCACTTACGGTGCGCTTGGTGCTTTCTCGACTGGTGTTGGCTCAACGGACTTAGGTGTATCAATGGCATTAGGACAGTGTTGGTTAAAGATTCCAGAAACAATCAAGATTGTGTATTCTGGTAAATTGAACAAGTGGGTTTCGGGAAAAGATTTAATTTTATATACCATTGCCCAAATAGGTGTTGATGGTGCGATTTATAAAGCAATAGAATTTACGGGAAAAGTAATTGAAAATCTATCAATGGCAAATAGGTTTACCATGTGTAACATGGCTATTGAAGCAGGAGCAAAAAATGGAATCATCGTTCCTGATAAAATTACGAAGGAATACTTACAAAACATTAGACATTTTAATTATAAAACCTACGAAAACGATAAAGACGCAGATTATTTTGACGAAATTGAGTTCAACTGTAGTTTTATTGAGCCACAAGTAGCTTTCCCTCATTCACCCGATAACGCAAAACCCATATCTGAAGTCGATGCCATAAAAATCGAAATTGATCAAGCTGTCATCGGTTCTTGTACGAATGGGCGTTTAGAAGACTTAATAACCGCAGCAAAAATCCTTAAAAATCAAAAAATAAAATCAAATGTAAGATGCATTATCATTCCGGGCACTCAAAAAATTTATCTTGACGCTCTTAAAATGGGATTGATTGAAATTTTTATTGACGCTGGAGCTGTAGTATCCACTCCCACATGCGGACCGTGTTTAGGAGGACATTTAGGAGTATTAGCTTCAAATGAGGTCTGTGTCAGTACTACAAATCGAAATTTCGTGGGAAGAATGGGTCACAAGGATAGTAAAATATATTTAAGTAATCCCGCAATAGCAGCGATCTCGGCAATTAAAGGATATATAACATCTCCAACATATTCATTAACAAAATAGATTATAATTAATTCTAAAACCATTTAGAAATGTGAAAACCTTGATTGGAAAAGTGTTAAAATATAATATTAAAAATCTAAATACTGATTTGATAATTCCGGCAAGATATTTAACCAAATCAGATCCCAACTACTTAGCGGAGCATTGCATGGAAGATTTAGATTCGGAATTTAATAAAAAAAAAGAGAAATATAACGCAACAATCCTCGTGGCTGATTCCAATTTTGGATGCGGCTCAAGTAGGGAACAAGCTCCAATTGCATTAAAAGCTGCTGGGATAAAATGCGTGATTGCACCTTCTTTTGCAAGAATCTTTTTTAGAAACGCAATAAATATCGGTTTGACCATTCTCGAATTTAAGGAAATAAACGCTTTAAACACGGGAGATGCGTTAGAAATCAACTTTAAAGACGGAATCGTTAAAAATTTAACTTCTAATCGGAAGTATAAGGTTAAAAAAATGCCATTGTTTTTACAAGAGATAATTTCCGCTGAAGGTCTTCTCAATTTCGCCAGAAATAAAATTTTAAAAAAATAATTAATAATTAAAATTTTATATATTATATCATATCAATTATAAAATAATTTTAAGTAATTATTATGAAGAATTACAAAAAAATATCTTTATTGGCGTTAATTTTCACACTCTTGTTTCCAATTACCAATGCGTTAGCGTTTGTACATATAGATAAATTAAATAACGTCGCATCAGTCTTCTTTTTAGTAGATTTAGATGCTGGGGATAATATTGAAATAACTATAGTACCTAGCGAAAACGGAAACTTTGCCGTATTTCTTTTCAACGAGCGTCCCACAGAAACAAATGTGAATGGTGACAAAACGCTTAATAAAAAAATCTACGATAACACGGTAGCTTATAGCTTGAGCTCCATACCGACAATTAATTATAAAGCTTCAAAGAAAGAGATTTATTATGTACAAGTTATATTACTTGACAACGGTCCGGATACTTTTGTCTTAACTTGTAATAAAGAATTATCGAGATATTACCTTCCCCAAATCCCGGGGTATCCGTTAGAATTTTTAGCGATTTCGCTTTTTATTGCATTAGGATTAATTCTCGTCTTGTATAGAAAAAAAACAATCAAAAATTAATCAAATTTATTTTTTTTTAGCAATAGCCTTAATTTAATAATCTCAAACGCCCTTAATAAATCAAATAAATCAATTCTCACTTTCAAATTGTCTCAGGAATTAACATCGTGAAGTTACAACCTTTCGAATAATCTCCTCTAACCCTATCTTCGACCCAAATTTCTCCGTTATAACTTGTTATTATTTTACTTACGAGCGATAACCCAAATCCCATTCCCTTCGCGTGTTTATCTTTTTTTTTATAGCCTTTCTGAAAAATTTCCTTTTTTCTATCGTCTGTTATACCAATTCCATTATCCATAAATTCTAACTGGATATAATTTATGCTTTCCTTTTGCTTTTTGGAAATTCGAATTAAGATTTCAACTATTGGATTTTCGTTATATTTTACAGAGTTAATCAGCACATTTTCAAATAAATCCAATAAAAGTTCGTTAGCTTGAACATGGAACTCTTTATCGACCGAATCAACTTTAATGTCAATATTTCTAGCTTGGAAACTCTTTCGTATAGAGTTTAGTGCGTCTTTGATTACGCTACAAACTTCTATTGAATTAATGGAAATTTTATTCTCTTCAAGCCGAGATAAATTATGAATATTTGAAACTAATTTTGCCCCCTTAATAACTTGTTCTCTAACTATTTCCAATAATTCTTTAATCTTTTTCAATTTTTTAGGATCATTAAAATAACATGTAAAGTAATTATAAAGTATTCTGATCAAATGTTGTTTTTAAAGGAATATAAATTTTAGTGCCTCATTCAAAGTGTAGAAAAAATGGCGATCAACTTTGAAGAATTGCGGGACAAATCGAGCTTTAAGGGCGCATCATCCCTAAATTAACCCGAAAAAGTGTCAATCTTGACCTAACATCCACTGACAATATCAACGGTTCGTTTTATAAATTAACCCGTAGAACCGGGTTAAAACCCGATCGCTTTCAGCACCGGAGTGATCTTTCCTAAAAGCACCAATTTTAACGCCTTACCGAAATCCACGCCATTTTTCTTACATGTCTGGTGTAACGATAAGTATAACGTGAATGAGTCCATGACCTCCTCGCTCTTGAAGTCGTGGCTTGTTTTTCTCATGATCACGAAGGGACGCAGCTCTCTTTCAGCAGCGTTGTTATCGGGCGGGATGCCGGGATGTTTTAGGTACGTGAACAAATGTTTCTCGTAGCGCTTGATCCGTTTAACGAGTCGCTTTATATCGGGGTTCAAGTCGCCATCGGCTTCTATCTCCTCAAGTAATTGCCTCAATTGGTTAATGGCCTCCTCTTCAGTCGCACGGATTTCAGGTCCTGCCTTATAACTAAGCGGGTTTTTTTCGTCAGCCCAAGCTTGCTTGAAAAAATCGTACAACGCGAAGGCGTGTTTTATTTTTTGCCGTTCACGCCTCTTTTTTTCTTCAAACGCCTCACGCTCCTCTATTGATAATGGTTTGACTTCCTTTTTAGGTCGACCTCGCTTTTTTTCCACCTCCTCACCTTTCGTTTTCTCCTCTTTTTGCTCCTCGTCCTCCTTTAAACGCTTCTCGATCTTATTGATTAACGCCTCACTTTTCATCACGATGCCTTTTAAATCCTTTATCAAGTGCGCAAGGCATTTTTGTTGCTCCTCCGTGAGGTTATTATATACCCCCCAAAAATCCGAAATTAGCACGCCTTCAAAATCTTTAAAAAACTTCTCGATTGCCTCGTGCCCTCTTGAAGCATGGGGAATAAACAAGGTGAAAAAGGTAGTAGTAACGACCCAGAGCCACCAATTTTTACCTTTCATGGGCAAGCCGGTCTCGTCAGCGTGGACGTATTTTGCCTCTTTTAACTTTTTAACGCATTCTAAATAAAATTCCTCGAGATGAGCGCCGTATTTCTTAAACCAATCGACAATGGTAGTTCTTGAAATTAAGAAATCAAAATTAGGTATCCAGCGGGCAAATTCGATCAAGACTTTTGAATAAGAGTGCTTGGACTCGATCCTGGACTGCATCACGGTGGCAATGAACCCAAAACCGAAATGGCAATTCTTTAAGATCCCAAGGTTAGGACTTACAGGCTTTTTACAATTTTTACAGCGATAACGATGCATGATATAGTTAGTAATTTTTAATTGCATGCCTCGCTTTATCGGCACTAAGTCTAACACGTGATGTTCCCAACTGCCAAAAGGTTTTCCTAAATTCTTTTTACCGCATTTAGGACATTTTTTAAGGTACACGTGAATTACATTATCCACTTCATTTTCGGGAGGTCGATTCCATGCACCGCCATTGCCTCCTTTTGGCTTACCTTTCTTCTTTAATTCGTTATTATCTGAATCTAATTCAGGCATATCGCGTCTTTTACCCTTGTCCTTTCGATCCTTCCATATCTTCTCGAAATGCTTTCTCGTGTCCTTATTATCTTTATTCCAATTTTTAATCGCTTCTTTTTTAACTTCCTTCTTTTCGCGTTCGGTGTTTATTTCGGGAAGATCCCGATCCTCAGCATTTATATTACGAATTTTCGAAAGTTCCTTCTCGTGCTTCCTTTTTAACTCAAGAAGGGAAAAAATATAAAAAAATATTAAGACCAATGTTATTATAATAAATGGGAACATGACACGTGGATATTACACACATTTACTTAAAAAATAATATAATATCCAGAAGATATATTTATAACTTGATCAGAATACTTTATAATTACCTGATTCTTAATTGAAATGACCTATAAAAACACACATTTACCATTTCAGGAACACCTAATTCAAGAAAGACATCTCCTAACCCAAAACTATTCTCATGATTG
>JAUWRB010000262.1 GCA_030610785.1 Promethearchaeota archaeon
ATTTGATTATTTTTATTTTTGTTCCGAGCGCTTGCCCCGGAACGCCAGCTTTTTTAAAATGAGCTCTTACAGCGCCATTATTTCCGTGCGCGCGACTTATTTGGCCTTTTAACTCTTTACCTGTAGAACTAATCCAGACTACTGTCCTCCCGACAAGCTTGTTTGCTTCTTTCCTAGTTTTTACTTTAGGAAATATTAATATGCAATGTTTGAGGTGAATTGTATGACGGCCTTGTTTATAATTTGATATAACTCCTTCCATTCCTAGTAACTCTAATTTACTTAACGACACTAAAGAAAACCATTTAAAATTATTTTAATTGTAATAAATTAATTGTAATAAATTAATTGTAACAAATTAAAGGAAAAAAACACTTAAAAAAATAAAAAATTTGGGTTTTTCCAAATAAACTCGGTTTTAACAAGAATAAAACTAAAATATTTTATTTAGAAGGTTATAGATTTATAAATACTCACGGAGAATTTTATACATGAAGGTCGCCTTTAATAAGATCAAGATCACTCCGAAGAATTACATCGGAATGCCATTGGCAGGCTATACTCGAGAAGAGCCGTGTTTAGGGAAATTGGATGACATTCATGCGCACGGCATTTTAATCGAAAGTTCCTCTCAAGGAACTGCTAAAAAGATGTTATTACTAATTTCCATGGATTTATTAAAAGTTCCATTATCCTTAGCAAATTATATAAAAAAAAAAATAAACGACGAGTTTATTTCTATAGAGCCAGAACACGTGTTAATTCACGCCACACATACTCACTCCGCACCTGACCTTACCGGAGAATTTAGTTTTCCCGGGGGTTTCCTAAATTTGATAAAGGGGATAATATTTGGTGCAAATAGAAACGATCGCTACTTAACGTGGTTTACTCGTAAGATTGTCGAAATGGTTAAAGGCTTATTTAGCGATTTAAAACCGTGTAAAATGGCTTGGACTAAAAAGGAATTTAATCCTGAAATAGTCATAAATCGAAGGCATCCAACAAGGAAAGTCGTGCCGGAATTAGGAGTTATCACATTTCGAGCTTTGGAGGATAATAATCTAATAGGGTTTATAATTAATTACGCTTGTCATCCAACCACTTTATCTTTCAAGAACAATAGTCTCTCAGCCGATTATCCTGGGCGCATGATACGTGAAATAGACGATTTAACAAAAAATTCGATTAAATCAGCATTTTTTAACGGGCCAGCTGCAGATCTAAATCCAATTACTACTTGCGGAACTAATTACAAAAAATTAGATTTAGATATAAAGTTAATTTACGATCAATTAGGCACTTACGAACACACGGAAAAAATTGGACGTGTTATCGCAAGGGAAGCTTTAAAATTGGCAAGATCCATTCCTGAAGAGGATTATTTTGATAAAATGGAATTTAATTCTTATATAAAGTATTTTTGGGTTCCCATGAAGGACCCCAAATATTTTTCAAAAACTTGGTATACAAATAAGATATATTTCGCTTTAAAAAAATATTTCATATTATCAATTTATAGACACATAAAAGCAAATTTCCCATCATTTACAATCAAACACCGAGGATTTTCCATTAAGGTCAATACTATCATTCAATACCTTTTAATTAAAGGAATTAAGGATTCCAAGCCTAAATCAAAAGAATTTAGCTTGATAACGGTGCCCGGCGAATTATTTGAAGATATTGGCAAAAAAATTTTTAGAAAATCACCTACAGGAAAAAAGGACACGTTTATATTTCAAAATACTAACGATTGGATAGCTTACTTACTGACGGTTAAAGAATACATCGAAGTAGGCGGCTACGAGATTACTGCTAGTTTTAGTCCTTTATGCGGAGATTACGTTGAAAAAGAGATGCTAAAGCTTTTTAATGAAATTAGATAATTAGATAAGAACAATTAAATAATTTTTTTTTTCATATTTCTATTAAACGAATGAGTTTTACTTAAAAAAGGAGATAAACTATTTCAAATAAAAAATCTTTAGAAAAAGGAACTATTCAAGAAACCATGCTAGGTCCGTTATGGGCACGAGCATATTTTAGTTCATCAAATCCAGAGATATTAAACGATCCAGAAGCAATAAAAATTATTGAAAGCGTTGATTACGATTTTTCCATGATTGAAAAATATCTCGGGGAATGGCGCGCACTTGGTCTTTTGATTAGAGCAAGGAAGTTCGATGATGCTATAAAAAAGTATATTGAGCGTTATCCTCTTGCTACAATAGTTAACATTGGAGCAGGTCTGGATACAACATTTTCTCGTATTGATAATGGAAAGATAATGTGGTATAATTTAGATTTACCTGATGCTATTGAATTTAGAAAAAG
This sequence comes from Promethearchaeota archaeon, assembly GCA_030610785.1. Lineage (GTDB taxonomy): Archaea > Asgardarchaeota > Lokiarchaeia > Sigyniarchaeales > SOKP01 > JAUWRB01. Next base: position 2,338 of record JAUWRB010000262.1, read on the forward strand.
ATTCATACCCGAAACATCTCGAAACAAATGTATAGCAAAATCTGCTTTTGACACGAGTTGGTTTAACGATATCGAATTTAAACCTGAAAAAGGTATTTTCTTCGTGGCGGGGGGGTTTTTCTATTATTTTAATGAAGAAGAAAACATATTGTTCTTTAAAGCACTGGCTAAACGATTTTATGACGGAGAATTGATCTTTGACACGCTTTCAAAATTTGGCATAAAAGTAGCAAGAAAAAAGGCAAAAAAATTTAAGAAGAAAGAGGGAATTGAAGGAGCCAATTGGGTATTTGGAATAAGTAAGGCAGAAAAATTCTTTTCTAAATGGTCAAATAAGATCCAAGTGGTTGAGTCAACCGTAATCTATTCTGAAACGCCTCACAATCCAAAATGGGAAAAAAAAACCATAAAAATGATGAAAATAACATCATTTCTTAAGGTATCTCGATTTATTCAAATAAAGTTCTTAAAATAATAAACGCGTTCAATAAAACATTCAAATATCTCTGCTTGCCAACAGAACTCCTTTCTATTAATTATAATAGTTCCATAGCTTTTTTCCAAGCTAATAAATTTATTTCTTTTATTTTGTTGGTAAGTTCTTTTTCAGTAATTTTACGATTAAGGTTTAAAATTTCCTCTACTTGAGAGAGAAGATTATTTTCTATACTTCTTAATTTTGAAATGCTTTTTTTTGATTTAGAAGAGGCATGTCTGCACCAAAACCATTCTGGATTGACTTTAGAATAAGGGCCGGATTCAAGATATTTTTGTCCTTCAATAGGAAAAATATAAGGCTTATAAATACTTTGACAAGGAAGAGTACTTCCCGTAAACCAATGAATAGATTTTCTTTCTTTCCTTAAATGAGAAACTTGAGAACCCGTTGATTCGAAGCCGCCGTGCATGCAAATTCCTGCTTCATGATCCCTTAAAAACGCCATCATCATCTTAGGATTAATACGATTTTTATTCTCGTCAAGTAAAATCATGGTTTTTCCTCCTCTTGAATATGGTGAAGGTTTAGCAGAAATGTAATAGCCAGAAAAAGTCACGGCAAAATCAAAATCATTATCGTCCTTACAATAACCTTTTTCAATAGCGTTTTGTATAATGCCCTTTTTTTTCATATCTCCTTTTCCTCTTATGGAAAGACCGTTTGAAATAGATCTAATGTCTTTTACTTTTTCTACAATCCACCATTCATCAGCGGTCTCCAGCACGTAGGCTTCTTTAGGGTCAGCGATCATGAAAGAATTATGATACATCCAACTTGAATCACCAAGGGCACAACCACCACCTTGACCGTATTTTTCTAGTAAATCCGTAATTGTATTCAACGCTTCTTTTGCCGACCTACCCCTTTCAAGACCTAGCCTCAATAAATCCATGCCTAATAATCCAGTAGACCTTAGTGGTTCGAGTGTATGTACAGCTTCATTTCCAATAACGACACCGTGTTGATTAGCCCCCATCTCAGCACCCCACATCCAAAAAGGTTGGCTTAAAAGAACAGCGGCGGTTTCTGAGACTTGTGGAATAGAAATATAAGTACATTTTACTTCTTCTCCATTCACATGTTTCATTTGAGGGATGTGCGTTATCAATTGTACTTCTGAATCAGGTCTATCACTATTTTTTCCAAAAATTGTATTACCATCCTCGGTTGAATTTCCCAAGGCAAT
>JAUWRB010000185.1 GCA_030610785.1 Promethearchaeota archaeon
TAATCCATCTTTTACTATCATTCAGATTATTTTTTTAAATTCTCCTAAATTATTTTGTATTATTTGATTGAATAGCTTTTTAATGTGAATAAATGTTTTTGAGTAAAAAAAATAATGAATTTTGATGTATTTATATTTTTCTTTAATTTAATTTTTTATAAACCATAAAAAATAAAAATTTTTCTGCTTTTGTTTTATGAAAGAGTTATTTTTGTTGTTTCTATGACTAATTCAAAAAAAGATTATCAAAAAATTCTTGCTTCCGTTCAAAAACCCGTAATAGGTGAGGCAGGAAAAACTGGCACCTGGAGTAAATTAAAACCCATAATCGATTTGGGAAAGTGCATCCCGGTAAAATCTGGAAAGCCTAGCTGCTTCAATTGTTGGTTATTTTGTCCGGAGGCGGTAATTACAAGGACCATACCTCCAAGAATTGATTTAGAATATTGTAAAGGGTGTGGGATATGCATGGAAGAATGCCCGGTGAAAGCAATTAAGATGGTAGAGGAGAAATCTAAATGAATGTTCCAATGAAAACGGTAAAAAATAAAAGAATAAAAATAATAACCGGGAATCACGCTGCGGCCCATGCTTTTAGGCAAGCTAAGGTTGGTGTGGTAGCTGCTTATCCAATAACGCCTCAGAGTCCGGTAGTAGAAAAAATATCTGAATTTGTCGAAAAAGGGAAATTAAATGCGAAATTTGTAATGGTTGAATCCGAGCATTCTGCAGCAGCGGTATGCTGCGCTGCTTCTGCTACAGGCTCAAGAGTAGGTACTGCTACATCTTCTCATGGATTAGAATTAATGTACGAATTACTTCCATGGGCTGCGGGAAACCGATTGCCTATTGTAATAAACTTAGCCACAAGAGCGCTTGGGGCTCCATGGTCCGTTTGGACAGATCATCAAGACTTTATCACTATTCGAGATGTTGGATGGATCCAAATGTTCTGCGAAGATAACCAGGAAATATATGATACTAACATCCAAGCTTTTAAAATTGCTGAAGATCCAAGGGTTTTTATACCTGCTATCGTAGCTTACGATGGTTACATTTTGTCTCATACTTTAATGCCCATGAAATTAGAAAATCAAAAAGATATTGACGAGTTCTTACCACCATTAAAGCATCATATTAACTTATCAGATATTTCCCAAGTTAAAGGTATTGATCCTGTTACTACTCCTCACGTGATAAAAAGAGCGGAAGGAACAGCGCCAGGGTATTATGAATATAGGTATGCTCTACAAAAAGCTTTAGAAAATTCAATTGAAATAATAATAAATGTTCACGATGAATACGCTGAGAAATTCGGGAGAGCTTACGGAAATGGATTATTTAAGACTTTTAAAACTAAGGACGCTGATATGATTATTTTTGCGATGGGATCCGTTGCTTCACAAGCAAGGGTCGCTATTAAAAAACTTAGAGAAAAAGGTTTAAAAATTGGACTATTAAGCTTAAAATTATTCAGACCTTTTCCTGCAAAATATTTAAGAGAATATTTTAAAGATTTTAAAAATATTATAGTTTTTGATAGAGATATCGGATATGGATTCGAGGGTGTTTTATCTTACGAATTGAAGGCTGCGCTCTATGGTTTGAAAAATAGTCCTTTTATTAAGGGATTTATTGTAGGTTTAGGCGGAAGAGATGTCACAAACGAACATATCATAAATGGCGTGTATAAAGGCTTAGAAGCGTCAAAAAAGGGAGAAATTACACACGATACTGAATTTCTCGGTTTAAAATTAGAAGAATTAGATTTTTTAAAACAGGAGGATAATAAAAATGGTTAATGTGATGGACCTTGTAGAGGAAGAATTTATTTATCCTGGTACGAGAGCATGTGCGGGATGTGCAATGGCTCTAATTTATAGGATAGCCCTTAAAGCTTTAGGTCCAAAAACCATTATAACAGTTCCGGCAAGTTGTTTAACGGTACTTCACGGCATGCAAGGTTTTTGTACGACTAAAGTTTCCGTCTTACATACCCCATTCATGACAACTGCCGCATCTGCATCAGGAATAGTTGCGTCTTTAGAAGAAAAAGGATTAGCTGATGAGATCTCCGTAGTTGCATTTGCAGGAGATGGTGGCACAACTGACATAGGCATCCAAAGTCTTAGCGGCGCTGCTGAAAGAGGAACAAACTTTATTTATGCGTGCTACGATAACGAAGCCTACATGAACACGGGTGTTCAGAGAAGCGGCTCAACGCCATTAGGCGCTTTTAGCACTACTACGCCAGGAGGTAAAAAAAGCCATAAGAAAAACATGCCAAAAATTTTAGAAGCTCACGGGATTCCATACGTCGCAACCGCTAATGGTTCATACCCGCTTGATATATACGAAAAATTCCAAAAAGCCAGAAAAATAAAGGGTACTAAATATTTACACATTCTGTCTCCTTGTCCACCAGGATGGGGGTTTCCACCAAAAGACACGATCAAAATTGGAAGATTAGCTGTTCAAACAGGATTTTGGCCAATGTATGAGGTTATTAATGGAAAATACTTTTTATCAAAAGATAGTCAAAAGTATTTAGATCCTAGTAAACGAAAGCCAATCGAAGATTATTTAAAAACTCAAAAACGGTTCGATAAAATTACTCGCGAAGAAATAAAGAATTATAAACAATACATCGACGATCAATGGACCGAAATAAGAAAAAGAGTAGAAAATTATTAATGCAATAAGATCTATATTAATAATAAGAACAATTTGAAATAAGTGAAAATAGTGCTTAAATCTTATATATACCACGATAAAAAGAATAATTGGTTGGAAATAGACCAGAACCTATTATTACACGACCTGTGTGCATTTTTAGACGAAAAAAACGAAATTATCTACATTTGGAATGGTCCTGAAAGTGACCCTGAAAGACTTGAAAAAGGATTTGACTCAATAAAAAATCTAACATCAAATTACCCTGATACTACACTCCAATTAACGATACTTACAGAGGATATTCCGAGCGATATACAAAAAAAGCTTGATGAGATGCTGGCTGGAATAAGAAAGAAGGAAGAAGAAGTACAACAATTTACTAGAATAGTGTCTATCCGTTCATATTTTATTTTATCGTTAGTAACTATTTCATTACCTATTATTTCAATTTTAAATTTATATTTATCCTTATTTTGGCCTATTTCTGACTTTAACGCTGAAATAAGCGCTAATAATTATAATGTATGGTTAAATATTTCTATAACGTTAATGATCATATCGTTGATTTTTTTTGCGCTTAAGATTGGAGTTGGAATTATAGAAATGGAACACGAAGTTATAATATACTCCTCTACCGGTTTAATTATCTGTTTTGGTATAATCCTCTATTTATTTCAAGGAATCAATATTTTTCTTTTTCAAGTAGGATCGACTTCGAGCATATATCTCATTTCACCTGTAGACCTCGCAGTTTTCTTGACTTTAAATTTAATTGCAATCTTAATTTTCGAAATATTAGATGTCAAGAAATTTTTAGTTTTTTATAATACTTATCGGAATTTTATTTTTTAATAATCTTTTTAATAATCCTTTTTTTGTTAATTTAATAAATCTTTTAAGGTAAAAAACTAAAGAATACAATGTGGAAGCTGCTAAAATTTTAAAAAGTCTCGCCAAAGAAGATCTAAGAATTTTAATGGCAATTGAAATTGGGATGAAGAGATCTGAATATGTTACTATCAATAATATTAAATTTTATTCTAGGTATCCTATAGAAGAAACCTTATTTCGCCTAAAGCATGTCCATAAATTTGATTTAATAATTAGAGATTCCTCTAAAAGAGATGTTGGCTATACGCTCAATTCTAAAGCCTATGATTTGTTAGCTTTACACGCGTTAGTTGAAAAAAGTATTATTAGCCAATTAGGGCCGTTATTAGGCAAGGGTAAAGAATCAGATGTATATAGTGGCATGGATGATAATGAAAATATTTACGCAATAAAGATTTATCGGATGGGGCGCACGAGTTTTAAAAATATAAAGAGCCTTAGAGATATAATCGGAAAAAGAACTCATTTATCCTGGTTATATGTAAATAGACTTGCTGCAAAAAAAGAACATGATGCCTTAGAAAAAATTTATAAGCTTAACTTAAACACGCCTAAACCGATTGGTTATAATAGACACATGGTCGTAATGGAATATTTAAGAGGAAAGGAATTAGTTTATTATAAAAATATCGACAATCCTTTATATATTTTTGATGAGATTATCAATCAAATGAGGGTTATATATCAAGAAGGAAAAGTAATTCATGGAGATTTAGGCGAATTCAATATCATTATTGATGAAGAGGGAAACATTTTAATAATAGATTGGTTACAATCGATCTCAAGTGATCATCCAAATGCAAAAATTATATTACGTAGAGATATAGAAAACGTGTGTAATTACTTTAAAAAGAAATATAAGATTGAAAGTAATATAGAAGAAATTTTATCGTCTTTTTATGAAAAATAAAGATAAATTCGCTATTTCTTTATAATAATACCTTTAAAAATAACGTCTTCTAAACTCTCTTCGTCAATAATTTCAAGATTTTTAATTTTTTTTTTTAAAACGGTTATTAACTCGTCCTTTTTTAATTTTTTTTTTAAAATTGAAAGCATTACATCCGCCTCATTCTTTACAACTCTAAGAGATTCGTTAACTCCATCGATAATATTGGGTAAGTTTTGAAAGGAAGTAAGAGCAAAAATCGAATTGAAAACGCTTCCTCTAAATGGTAAATTTTCTAAATCTGATTGAATAAGATTAATTTTTTGTCTTATTTTCTTTTCTTTACCGTTTATTTTTAATTTAAATCTCGTTAGCATGTTCCAAGAGATATCCGTAGCAATAAATGAGTAATGAATGCCTTGATTGTGCTTGCGTGATTTTGTAATGAATTCTAGAAAAAGACCGGTTCCACAACCTGCATCTAAAATAACTTTATTATTTAACACGTAGTTCTTCAGGATGTACTCGTATTTTTCGTATTGAATTTTTAAATATCTTTTGTCGTAAAAATGAGCCGTTAAATCGTATTGATTTTTAATCCTTTTTTTTTTCAAAATTATTTTCCAAATTAAATTAAATTCCAAAACAGACAATAAGGTTTTTATTCTAAAAAGCTCTTCATTAAAATAGTAATTTTATAAATATATTATAATTATTTTTTTTAAGGTATTAATTAAATGTCAAGAAATATTAACGATCAGCGAAGATCTAAAAGTCCTTTAGCCATCTTGCAAGACGCTCAGAATTCTCAAATAATACTGAGGCTGAAAGACGGCACGGAATATAAAGGTTTATTAAAAGAAATTGACGCTTACATGAACATGATATTAAAAGACGCCACTGAAATAATGGATGGCTCTCCTGTAGCCAAGTACAGCGAGATTTTTATTCGCGGAAATAATCTTCTCTTTATCAAGCCCGATGCGTCTGAGATCATGTGAAGCAATTCTATTCAATCGATCTTGAAAAATTCATAGAGAGAAATTTATTATTACCTGTTCGCGTCCAATCCTCGTTTCTATAATAGGATATGGTACATTTATAACACGCGGTTTTTGGAGAGATAAATTAAATGTTGAAGTTTGCCTCGTAAAAAATTTTTTAAGAATTTTTCCTCAAGGAAATTGGTTTCCATATGTCCTACCATCAAATAATTCTTCTTTTTGGGCTCTAAAATTTGAAGTTGACGAGGAACAATTAAAAAAATTAGATATATACGAAGGAGTTCCCGCGGGTCTCTATAATCGTGTTGAGGTCGAAATTTTATTAAAAAATAATAGGTCTTTAAAAGGTTTTATATATATTCCTACGAAAAAAACGATTCAATCTCAAAATTTATCTCTTGAGGCAGATAAAGAAGATAAATGGAAGGAAGAAATAAAAAAATTCCCTGAAATCGTGAAAAAATTCCCTGAATTAGTAATTTAACGATTCTATTATTTTAGGAATCACTTTATTATTTTTTATTATTGCGTAAGACGCAGGATTAGGAAAATATATCCCCTTATAATTAGCAGAAGAAAAAATTGATAATAATCTATTATTAAAAAACCATCTATATCCTTCGGGAAAACATTCGTGTGCCCTAATTAAATATTGAAGGTTATTTGTTTTCATGAATTTATCAAAAACATCTCCCCCAAAAAATTTTATTCCTTCCCCTCTATAACTTTCGGAAAATCCTTTTATTCCCGATTTAGGGTCGTTCCACATGATTTGAAAAATTCCGCTTGTTATGGATTTTAGAATGTCATTATCAATATTTTCACGTTTTAAACTTCTTAATTTATTTAAAATCTCAAGATCTTCAGGAATTCCGCCATGAAGGCATAAAATCGTTTTATTAATTATAGCACATATAGGAATCGCGTCATATAAGGTTAAAATTTCTTTAAATGTATTTTGGGCAGGAAATCTCTCAATAAATTCTTGATAAAATCCATAATATTGGTTCATTTCTAAAGTCTCGTGATTTCCTTTTAATAAGTAATAACGATTTGGAAAAAGTATCTTTAAAGATAAAACCACGATTAAACACTCTAACTGTGCAGGTCCACGATCTACAAAATCTCCTAAAAAAATAACGTGTTTAGGGTTATTTTTATTAATTAGTTTAATTAATTCAATTAGAGTTTGTAAATTTCCGTGAATATCCCCTATAACATGAATCTCGTTGTTAGGCTCTATATTATTAAATTCTAGCAAGAGGCACTCCTTTTCAAGAATCTCTCTCGCACTTTTTAGAATATTTGATATATCTTGAAATTTTAATTTTAAAATTTTCCGTGGTTTTTTAATTAAATTTTTTAAAAAATAATCTTCAATCATATTTAATGCCTTTAACATTATTTTTCACGGATTATTTTTTAATTTTTGTGTTATTAATCTCACAATTTTTATTTCACATTTTTTTATATATAAGGGAAACTTAAAATAAAAAATAACGAATTAACAGAATAATTTGAAAAATAATAATGAATTTCAATGGTAGAAAATTCATCTAAAAAACTTTTAACATTTTTTCA
>JAUWRB010000028.1 GCA_030610785.1 Promethearchaeota archaeon
TTGTATAAATCATGAAAAAAATGCATTCAGAAGAGCACCTTCACAAAGTCTTAGAAAAAAGAGAAGGATCAAAAAGAATGAATTATTATATCTTAAATTTTATAACACTAATAACCCGCCTATTTAATTAATTATTCTAGAGTATGATTATTTTTAAATAGCTGTTAAAAAGTAGAATTTATTGATTTTTTTTTTCTTATACTTTCTCTCTCAGATATCCCGCTGTGGTGTCTCTCCTAATTAATTTTAATCCTTATATTAGAATATCTTTAATGCCATCATTAATTTCTGAGATAAAGCGTTTAATTTCATCAATAGTTTCCTTGATATTATATAAATTTATTTTTATTAAATCTCCTGAAGGAGTTTTTCCATTTTTATGAACTATCGCGTGGCGTGCTTTAATTGCTTCTCTAATAATTGCAGTATCTTCTGGAAAAGAGAGCTCTAGAATTTTTTCATACAAATCTTGGGTAACTTTTAAATTATGAAAGGATATAGTAGACAATACACCTTGTACTTTTCCTTGTTTATTTTTTAACCATTCATATGCTTCCCCGATTTTGTAATTTTTTTCGTTAAAGAAATTGGATTTATTTAGGAGTTTTAATATTAAATCTTCTTTTCTTAATACAATATTGATGAACATATCAGAAAGATAAGATTCCATAGAAGTAATAATATTAGCAAATAATAGATTATAAAATCTATCTTTCATATTTGAGTCTGAAAAATTAACAGAATTTAAGAGATTTTCGATTGTTTCAATACTACTTAAAAATTCTTCAAAAATCCCCTCATCTTCGAATATCTCCTCCTTATATATCTTAGGAAAGATTTCTTCGTAAAAATAATTAGCAAAATCTCTACTTAGTTCAATTTTCGAGAAATTCTGTGCTGTTCCAAAATTACTACTAGTTGTTACTATAATTATTTGATTTAACTTAGAAAATGCTTCAATAATAGATATAAATTGTTCTCTTTGACTTTCTGAAAAAATGCTTACAATATCATCTAAAAGTATTAATTTATGAGTAATTGTTTTTGAATCAGCCTTTAACAGGTTTAACCTTGCTTCTGATAAACTAGTAAACTTTTTATCCCCTATAAAATAAGTTATAGGGATTGTATAAATCGCACTTGGACCCCAGTGATAAATTTTCAATTTTCTCCTAATTTTATTGAGTATCTCTACATACATCCTTTCTGGAGCATCAGTTATAAGAGTAATTTCATTGGATTGATTGATAAATAAACAATCAGTCTCAATCTCAAAATACTCAGGATTTAATTCATAAATTATATCTCCTTTTAACTCGTTAAGATTGAATACTTCTTCAATCTTATAGATATTATTTCTTAATTCATTAATTAAATTTAACAGAGTAGTTTTACCACTTTCATTATTACCATATACAATATTTATTGGTTTAGAAAAATCGAACTCAATTCCATTGCGAAATTTTACTTTTTTCAATATAATCAAATATATCACCTTATCCTTAAATAAATTAAATCTTCTATTAATTCTCGGATAAACTTATTATTCCACATATATAATTTTGTCGTAATTGTATTAAAATATTATAGTTTTAAAAAGGAAAAAGAAAAAAAAAGATTAAATTGAATTCAAACTGAATTCAAAAAGTTAAAAGGGTGAGGATAAAATAATTAAAAAGCTTATGAAAAGGGTTATCAATTTACCTTAAAAACCTGCTCAAAAAGCGGTTTTCAGATTTTACACAGTTCTATAATATAACATATAAGAATTGTTTAATATATATATTTTATATAGTTTTTCAGAAAAATCCAAATGAAATAAATCCAAAATAAATAAAACCTGCAAATATCGCTGCTATAGGAAAAGTCAACACCCAGTATGCAGCCATTTTGCTCATGGCTTTAAAATCGATTTCCTTTTTTTGAGCAACATTTAAACCCAATATGCAAAATACTATCACGTGGCTATGACTAATCGGCAACGCCATTAATGTACAAATCATTAAAATTATCGATGATGATATTTGAATTATAAAGCCCTCACTTGGTCGGGCATCAGTAATTTGACTAGCTAAATTTTTTATAACAAACCGTCCTGCAATATATATGCCTAAAAATACAAAAATACCACATATAAACACAAAAAAATAATATTCCCCTTGATTTATCGATCCATTATCATATAATCCATAAAAAATACCAATACACTCTGCTGAATTTGCTCCAACCCAAATTTCGGCAAAAAAAACCGCAATAAATAATAATCTTGTAAAGGATTTCTCTGATTTTTCTATTTGATTCATTCCTTTCAATTTTATTAAATATAACTTTGCTATTATTTTAAACAAGATAAATGTCATTAATAAACCAAATAACGGCGATATAAACCAGCTAAGTACTACATTTCCTAACTTTTCCCAATTAAAGGCAGTTGATGGCTCAATCCCTCCTGTAAAAAGGGAGAAAACAATTACTACACCAAATATACTTCCAATAGTACTATGTGTTGAACTCAAGGGTATTCCAGCTAAACTACCTATTATTAACCAAAGAATGCTACTTATCAGAACAGCCAATAACATGAATGTAGTATACTTAATTCCTGGTCCCAAAATATTAGCTCCGACTGTTTTTCCAACGCCCTCGCTAAAAAACACCATGCCAAAACCAACAGCAAAGCCACCAAGTATTAAAGCTGTTTTAAACTTGATAACACCTGTTCCAACTAGAGGCGCTAAAGTCTCATCATTAGCACCAATAGAAAATGCAAGCGCAACGCCCATTATTATTAAGACTATTATTAAAAATGAAGTAAATTCCTCAGCCATAATGGTGGTAGCCCCAAAATTATTTCTAATCGAAAATTAAATATTTTGTCGCAAGAAATTGTATATATTCAGCAAAGTTTTTTATATGATCGGCTAATAACATTATTCCTTCAATTAATTCTTTAAGATATAAGAAAGTCCTAGATAAATAGTCCATATCATAGTTCCATAGACGGTTCAACAAAATCCATTCTTCTTTTCGCATCTTCCGTCGCACTTCTTTAATTTTTTCGCATATATCGTGAGATTTAGATAAATCAGACCCAATAGATTTAACCGCTTCCGATATATTATTTAACAATTCTTTTATAGATTTTATTATACTTAATACTTGAAGTTTAAATTTCTCGTCAGGAAAAATAACCTTATAAAGAAGCATTTTATTCGCAAGAAATTCCCCAATATTTTTCATATCGTTAATTTTGCTAAATAATTTTAACCTATCGGCTTTCGAAAACATGAGTTTCGATTTAAATATCTTTGACTCAAAAGCTTTTTTTATTTGAATTTCAGTTGTAGATTTTATGACATATTTCAAGTTTTTTTCAAAACCATCAAAATTTTCTTCTAAAAGACATTCAATACCCTCAATTAACTTTAAATTCTGTTCATTAATCTCATCCATGAACATGTGCGTTAATTTATCAATGTTTAGCTTTTTAAGCACTTTCTCATCTAATTCATTCATATTATTCTACATTTTTTCTATCTATATATTAATTCATCTTTTTTCATTTAAATAGAGTTATATATAATTTGCATAATTTCGAGGTTTAAATTAACTTTTTGTTGAATTTATTAATTTAAAAATATATTAAAAATGATAAATTAGAAAATTGAACTACTTTTCAAAATTTAATATTAATTTACTTTTTTTATTTATAATAAAAATAAGAATTTTAATAGAAGCAGATAAGGAATAGAAAATGTACTATTTTTACCGTTGTTATTTTTGCGGGCAATATTATTACTCAAATCGAATTATTAAAGCAAAAAAATGTTGGAAGTGTAATAGGACTTTTCAATTTAAAAAATCAACAAAATTTTCTAAAAATTGTTCAATAAAAGAAGCTATAAATATTATTAAAACATTGAAAAAATCAAAAAAAGAAGAATTAAACCTTTTACAATTTATTACTAAGGATAATAAGCATTCTAAAAATCAAATATTTTGAAAAACAAAACTATTTAAATAATTCATTTAACTTTTTTTTAAAGGAAATAGTTAAATTATTTGATTATAATATTTTTCCTTTAAATAAAACCAAAAAAAAACATCCAATAGAAATTAAATTTTACAATTTCGTTTGATTAACATGGAAATTATTGAAGAATTAAAAACAATAGACAAATCATTAATCAACAAATTAAATCAAACCGCGGCAAATAAAATCGAATACTGGGATATTAAGTGCGGAGTAACGACCGGGACGGTTATAGATTTTACGGACCAAAAAAGCAAGGATATATCGTCTTATAGCGTTTCTGAATGCAGCATTCGGGCGTTTTTAAATGGCGGTTGGGGATTTAACGTGTTAAAATCTCTCTCTAAGAACTCTATCGTGAAAGGTTTTGCGAGAGCAATAAAATTAGCTCAATTATCAGAATCTTTATGCAAGAATAAATTTAAGATAAAAGAAAGAGATCCATTAATTAAAAATTTCAAGGTTAATAGAAAAAAGAATTTAGAAGATATAGATGTGGAAGAGAAAATAGTTCTCGTTAAAAATCATGAAAAAATCGCTTCGGGATATTCTTCAGAAATAAAAAATACTCGCACATTATATAGAGATTCAATCTTACATAAATTATTTTTAAATTCGTTTGGAAGCTTCATACATCAAGACTTAACTGTTTTACGAATGTTCTGCGTTGCATATGGAAAAAAAAACGGAATTATTCAAAAAGCAGTCAATTCTGTTGGAGGAATTGGAGGCTTTGAAATAATTAACACGGAAAAAGCCAAAAATCTAAGCTTTAAATCGGCCAAAGAAGCAATAGAGTTATTGGATGCTAAATCTCCTGTGGGGGGGAAATTTACGATTATAATGGATCCCAAATTAACAGGAACTTTTATACACGAAGCTTTTGGCCACGCTTGCGAGGCAGATTTAGTTTTAAATAAAGAAAGCATTTTAGAGGATAAAATTGGCGAAAAAGTTGCCATAGACGATGTTAATATCTTTGATGATCCAACCATGGGACAAGGTAAAAGATATAATTTGCCTTACGAATTATATGGAAGTTATTTTGTAGATGATGAGGGAGTTCCTTCACAAAAGACAGTTATCGTTGAAAAAGGAATTTTTAAGAATTATTTACATAGTTTAGAAACTTCTTCGAGAATGGACGATATCCCTAATGGCCATGGAAGAGCTGCTTCAAATAATTCGAGACCTCAAGTAAGAATGGGAGTCACTATTCTTGAACCAAAAGATTGGAGCTTGGAAGAAATGATAAGAGATACCAAAAAAGGAATTCTCTGCGAGGACTTTCAATATGGTTATACAGACCCAACTACCGGAAATTTCCAATTTAAATGTAAGCTGTCATATAATATTGAAAATGGAGAAAGAAAGGAATTATTAAGGGATATTTCGCTTTCTGGAATGACGCTTGAAGTTCTTAACAAGATTTCTGCGATTGGTAAAGAAAGTCAAATGTTTATTGCTGATGGAATGTGTGGTAAGGGTGGGCAGAGCGTTAGGGTATGTGATGGTGGGCCATATATTAGAATAGAAGATGTAATCGTTGGAGGCTTGAATTAAATGGAAGATACACGGGAAATTTTTAGTTTAGCCAATGCTAGTCTAAGATTTGCAGAAAGAAGAAATGCAAATTTAAAAAATGTCGAAATTTTCTTTTGTAAAAATAAGTATTTTAACATTGAAATCGAAGAAAATTCAGTTAAGAATAGTGAAATTGGAAACGACGAGGGTGTTTCAATTAGAGTTATTGACAATAGAGGTTCTTTAGGATTTGCTTTTACAAATAATATAGAAAAAAAATCTATTGAAAAAATTATAAAAATTGCCATCAAAATGATGAATGCAGGTACAATTGACCCTGATTTTAAAGATCTACCAAATAAATATGATAATTACCCCAATGTAAAAGGTTTATTCGATAAAAGCTTAAAAGATATGAAAATCGAAGATTCTTTAATCCATGTTGAAGAATTAATAGAAGTATGTAATAATGATAAATTAGCAATTTCTCAATCTGCCAATTTTACTTCAGATTATTCAAAGACTTATATCTTTAATTCTCATGGTTTAGAAGTTCAGGGTAAAGATACTACTTGTGCCATTTCTTCAAATATAATTGTAAAAAATAAAGTTAAAAATGAAACATCTTTCGGTTACGACTGGCAATCAGAAAGAAGTCTTAAAAATATTAACGCAAAAAAAATTGCTCTAAATGCTTTAGAGGACGCTAAACGGAACTTAAACCGCATTAAAATAAAAAGCACGAAAGTTCCTTTAGTTTTGACTCCCAATGGTTCAATAAGTTTAATTTTAAATCCTATTGCCTCAGCAATAAATGGCGAAACTTTTCAATACAAAAGAAGCTTCCTTGTTGATAAGAGAAACGAGATAATAGGTTCAAAATATTTAAATATAGAAGATAACGCTTTAATCGATGGTGCCGTAGGATCTTCGTACTTTGACGGTGAAGGCGTTCCTTGTCAGAATAAAAAAATTATCGAAGATGGAAGGTTTCTAAAGGCGGGATTATTGCATAATAGCTACACCGCTGCGAAGGATGGCATTGAAAGCACGGGGAACGCGTCCCGGAATTCTTATAGCTCTATTCCATCAATTGGTGTCACTAATTTTATCATGAAACCTGGTGATTTTACAAAAGAAGAATTAATTAGCGACATAAAAGAAGGGATTATTTTAGACTATACTGGAGATTCAGCAAATATATCAACAGGGGACTTCAGTGGATTGATTCTGCACGGTAATTTAATTAAAAACGGAGTAATAAAGGAATCATTAAATGAAACAATGATTGGGATTAATTTATTGGACCTATTTCGCAATATTGATGCTGTCTCTAAAGAGTTTAAGTTATATGGTTCTTATCAGGCGCCTTACGTGAGAATAAAAGATGTACGAATTATTGGCGCTGCTTAGTTAATGTTTATTCTCATCCACAATATATCAAAAAATTCTTCATTGCCATTCTCGGTTATTTGCCATAATTCTACTATAATTATTTGATTTGACCCTACTTGCGAAAAAGACACGTGTAACTTGGGAGAAATCCACTTTGTATTACTGTTTAACGTGATTTGGCTAGTAATAAACACGCTTGTTGCGCCCTGAGAACCCGTGGATCCTAATTTGGTATTATCGTCGCCTTTTAAAATTTTAATTCTAAATATAAAATCTTGATAAAGATAATTTTCGACAGTTATAAAAAATTCAATATCCTCCATGACATGTGCCGTAGTAGGAAAATCTTCAGCTTCTTTATCTGAATTTAAAACTCCAAAATTAACATAACCGGGTTCAGGTGTTAAAATGTAATAAATAATTAACCCTGAGACAATAATTATCCCTATAATTAAACTTGCTTTAAGCAATTTTTCAAAATGCTTATTATCATTTCTATCGTTAGGTTTAGCTTTATTTTTAACTTTTTCGCTCATTATCTTTAAACCAAGCGATTGTTTTTTTTAGCCCTACATCTAGGGATGTTGTAGGCTCCCAATTTAAAATCTCTTTTGCTTTTTTTAGCACGGGACATCTCCTTACGGGATCATCGACAGGTAACGGCTTAAAAACGATTTTTGAATTAGAATTTATTAATTCCTTAATTATTTCTGCTAATTGTAGAATAGTATATTGTTTGTCATTACCTATATTTATTACTTCTCCAATTGCGGCATCAGAATTTAACATTTTAAAAAATCCTTCAATTTCATCAACAACATAAGTAAATGATCTGGTCTGGGATCCATCTCCAAAAACATTTATATCCTCGTCATTTAAGGCTTGATGTATAAAATTAGGAATTACTCTACCAAATTCAGGGCCATACCGTATTCTTGGTCCAGATGTGTTAAAAATTCGCACAATTTTTGTTCTTATCTTATGCTGGAGCTCGTAAGCTTTAACAAAAGCCTCTCCTGCCCTTTTTGATTCGTCGTAACAACTTCTTGGTCCGACTGGATTCACATGTCCAAAATAGGTCTCTGGTGAAGGGACTTCTTCTTTTGGAGGATTTCCATACACCTCAGAAGTACTTGTATAAAACAAGATAGCGTTATGTGCTTTGGCTATTCCTAAAGCGTTCATGGTTCCAAGAGTATTGCTTTTTAATATAGAAATTGGAAATTGTTTAAATTCAAAAGGTGATGCTCTACTCGCCATGTGCATGACAATATCAATCTTTTTAACATCTCCAATACAGATACCGTCTGGATGATGAGTAAATCCAAAAAAGATCGGTTTTGATACATCGTGATTAATAAAACGAAAGTTATCGTTATCTATTAAGTGTGAAATGTTATCAAATCTTCCTGAAGATAAATTATCTAAGCATATACAAAATGCGCCTTGTTTTATTAAAACATCACAAACCCAAGACCCTAAAAAACCCGCACCACCAGTTACTAATATTATCTTATCCTTGAAAGATATTTTCTCTTTTTCGATACGATTTATTATTTCCTGAATATCCGGATTAAAGTCGTAATACATTTTAATCATCCTATCTTAATTTTTATAAACTAAATAATCGTAAAGAGAAATTAAGTTTAAATTTCATTAATTATTCGTTTTTCTACCGCAGTATTGACAAAACTTGAGCTCTAACGGATAAAATCTCTCGCAGTTAGGACATTTTTTTAGCGAATTTTTGAGGATCTCCCTTCCTAGCATTGTAAAAACCTCTTCGATGTTCTCACCGGTTTTTGCTGAAGTTCCTATTATTTCTCCTTTAAACTTATGTTTATTAAATAATTCCTGAGCGTCCTCTCTTTTAATTTCTCTCTGGTCTTCTAAATCTATTTTCGCTTCAATTAGTAATTTTGTTTTAGGACTATTTGGGATAGAGGAAATAACATTTATCCAATCCATAAGGTCGTCTAAAGAATCTTTATTTGTTATATCGTAAAGCATTAAGGCTCCAGATGCTCCAGACACGTATGACGGAAACAAGACGCGAAATTTTTTTTCTCCGGCGAAGTCCCAGATATTGAGTAAAATATCCGTACCGTCAACATTCAATTTTTTAGTTTCAAAATCAACACCGATGGTTGATAATGTTGATTTATTGAATTTTCCAGTAGAGTATCGCCTAATCAATGATGTTTTGCCCACATTCTTCGCGCCAGCCACAACAACTTTAAACTTAATTATAATTTTTTCACCTGTTTTTAAAACTATAATCTAACTAATTTGATTTAATTATATTATTTTTTATTACTTAAAAAGATAAAAATGTTTTTAATTAATATAAGTATTGATTAAAAAAACTACACTCACATATAGATGGCATGGTTAAATTAAAAATTTCAGAGGCTATCTTATTGAGATCTCGCATTATTCTCTCATCATGTTCAGTACGAGGATCTACTCAATAGGCTATTAATTAGTTCACATGATCTTTTATGCTCATTTCAACATATCAACTTTAAGGAAGCGGCTAATTTTATATAGAGTCTTTTATGGCTTTCGCGATTCGATCAAGCGCATCTTTTAAAATTGAACGCGGACACGCAAGATTTATTCGATTAAAACCTTTTCCGCCTTTTCCAAAGAGATAGCCCTCAAAATGTCCTACTTTGGCTTTTTCAAGCATTATCTTACTCAATTGATTAGCATCGAAACCTAATTTTCGGAAATCAAGCCAAGCAAGATAAGTGCCCTCAGGATTAACCAATTTTCAATAAAAATCGTGATTTAATTACTTAAGAATCTTGACGATACTTGTATCTACTAAGCTTATATATTTCTTGAGCTATTTTCTTGCCAATATTCTCTACTTTCATTAAATCGCCGATGTCAGAATTAAATATTCTTTGGAGACTTCTAAACTCACTAAGTAAATTTTTTGCACGGAGGGAATTCACTCCAGGAATTCCTGCAATAATATACTCAAGGAGCCGAGATAGATCAATAGGTTTTTTTTCAAATCTTAATTTAATTGTTCCCGTTGATTCTGACTGTTCTTTTCTAGTTAATTGGAATAAAAACATTGCTGTCTCTTTAGGATCTTTTGTCTTGTATATTGTTATGCCTAAATTCAAAATAATTGATGTTATTGCTCCATAAAGAGCATTTTCGTTAATATTTGAATCTAGGAAAGGGTCTCCTTCTAAAATTAATATTGCTCTCTCAAAATTTTCTTTTAAATCGATTAATTCTTTAAATAACCTTCCATCTTTAATTGAATCATTAAAATCCGAAGCATTTTTTCTTTCAATACCAACTCTCTGTGAAATAATATAATCTGCAATAATTAATTGTTCCAGTTTTAAATTGATACCCATTAAAGATAAAATTCTAACTACGGGACTTGCTGTTTCTCTATTATCGCAAATAATTTCAAATTCATCAGCGCCTTCGATTTTTTTAATTGAATTGTTTGCGTCAGAATCTTCCTTTTTAATAAAATTTAGCAAGTTGGATTGTCCCTTAATTGGTTTGCCTTCAGATTCTTTAATCTTTTTCAAACTCAATTTCATATTTTTTTCTTTTGCTTTCTCGGCCCAATAATATCCCTCATCGCGCGTATTCTCAGCCATTAAAATATAAACTTTACCTTCTTTTTTTCTTCCTGTTCGACCACGACGCTGAATTGAACGGATAGCACTCGGAACAACGTCGTAAAATACGACTAAATCACATTCCTCTATATCTAAACCCTCTTCAGCTACACTTGTCCCGATTAGAGTGTTATAAATACCTTCTTTAAATTCTTGTAGAATATTTATCTGTTCTTTTTGCGTTAAACCTTTATCGGACCCTCTATTTGCTTGTCCAACAAATTTATGTGCTTTTACAATGTCATCAAGTTCGAAATTTCTAACTATATTATTTACAGAATCTCTAAAATGACAAAAAACTAATATTCTCGATTCTTCACTTTTATTTATTTGCGAATGTAAAAGTTCCTTCAATTTTTTTATTTTAGGATGAACAACACCCTTAGATTGGAGATTATAAGTTAGTTTTTTTATAAGCTTGAAATCATTATCAGCAAATAATTCTTTTAACGATTTATTAGCAGTGTTTTTTTTAATTTTTTCTTCATTTTTTTCAATATAATCTTTTAAGGCGTTTATTCCTTGAGTTTCTATTAGTTCAGACATGTGAGATAATCTAATCGCATTTGCTTGTAGCTTCTTTGCGTAAAACATTTGAAATTTTTCGTTATCATCCCTAGAACATGTAATCCTCTTATTAATAACAAGGTTTAATTTTAAAAGGTCCTTTCGAGTGATTCTGTTTACATCTTGAGATTCAAGTAAATCGTTCTGTTTCAAGAATTTGTAAATAGATTTTAATTTTTCTGTTATAATCTTAATTATTTCCAGAAATTCTGTTGGTAGCTTAATCTTTATCCATTCATTATCTACTTTTTGAATATATGGTTTTACATCTGAATCTTTCTCTGTTCTGATTTCAACATGGTCAATATATAAATTTTCCTTGATTTCATTTATTTTTTCTTCTGTAGAACCAGGACTGGCCGTGAGGGCAAGTATTTGAGGCGAAATTGCTAACTCTCTATACTTTTTAACGATAAAACAATAAGCATAATCCCCTACTGCTCGATGACATTCGTCAAATATAATTAAAGATACATCTTTAATTGAGTATAAATTTGAAATAATATCATTTTGGAGAACTTGAGGAGTCATGAACGCAATCCTCGTAGCATCCCATAATTCTTTTCTCTTATCTGGCGAGATTGTTCCAGTAATTGATTTTAAAGCATCAGGGTTCAAAGTTGTAAGTTCTAAATAAGTTTTATAATGTTGATTTACTAATGGTTTTGTAGGAGCAAGGAAAATTATTTTTGAATTTGGTTTTTCTGATAGTCTATGTACGGTTAGCATTAACGCAATTATAGTTTTTCCTAATCCAGTAGGGATTACAACCATACAATTACTATTTAAACAATTAATAAAAATTCCTTCTTGATACGCCCTACGCCTAACCGCCCCTTTTTTGATTAAAGGATGCGATAAAAAATCTCCCTTCTCTATGACTAAAATCACCAACCATCATGAATAGATTTAAATAGTTACTATTATGTTTAAATTTAATTATTTGTAGTATCAGAGTCTAATAAATTTCTTATTTAATTTTAATAATAATTTAATAGTTTTAATAATAATTTAATAATTAATGTCGGCATTTTTTCACGAGTCAACTCATTTAATATTTTATGCAATAAAGCGCGGATGGTTTAGCCTGGTATAACAACTTATTTAATACATATCGTACAATATGTTAAACGCTCACACCGATAACTCGGGAGTAAACCGTGTAGATCGGGGGTTCAACGATCAAGAAAACTCTTCTTGATAGAATAAATCCCCCTCTGCGCATTTAAATATTTTTTAATTTATTAATTATTAAATATCTTTTTCTTTCTTCAATAAATCAAGTTAAAACCAAAAAAGTTAAATCTTTATTATTATTTTATAGAGTAATTACTCATTTTTAGGTTAAAATAACCTTGTCTAGCTTTTTAGAATCTCGTGAATTACGAAAGAAATACAAAGAAGTTAAGAAATATGTAAAAATTGGGTCCATTTTTCTTACTAGATATGAAAAGGCTCGGATTGTTGGTGCGAGAGCCTTACAAATTAGTTTTGGTGCCCCAATATTGGTTGATAAGCCGAAAGATATGATTGATCCTATTAAAATTGCCCAGGAAGAGTTAAAATCGAAAATATTGCCTCTAACAATCAGGAGGGAATATCCTAGTGGAGAATTTCAAAATATATCAATTAATAAATTAATATTAAAGAAAGACTGAAATTATTGAACGCGGTACTTTCCTCTTTCGGAAAGAAAGTAAATGTTTTGTCCTTGTACGACTTCTAACTTGACATAGCCTTTAGAAATGAGTTTATCAAGAATTCCTTTTATATCGTCTTTTTTAAGTGGTTCAATACCCAAAGGTATTCTACTTTGATTCATTATTAATGCAATTTGAGGAAAAATTACTCTTTTACCCATAAACGATTCAAGTATAGTGATTTCATCGTTGGAAAGATTTTCAAATTGATCATGCTCTAATAACTGAATTTTTAAAATTTTTGAAAGTTCTACTGTTTTTTTGCTCACTTCTTGTTTTTTAACTTCCACGTGCTTTAATTTAACTAAATCTTTTGCAACAGGTTTTTTTTTATCTTGAGCTATTTTTTCTAAGTATGATACCATCTTTTCTTTTTTGTCTTTTCTTGATTCAAAATTCTCATCTTTCTTATTTTCCATACTAATACAATATTATTTTCATAATTTATATTTAATTTTCTTAATTTATTTTTAAATAATGAAAAGGATTATTGTTGTTAAAAACGGAGAAAAAATTCTCATAAGATCCCTAAAAAAAAGCGACATAGAGGGTGTTTGGGCTAATTTTAACGAAGTTGTTGATGAAGGAATATATCTCCCTGTCTTCAAGCCTGTCAAATCTGAGTATGAAAAAAAAAATTGGTATGAAACCATAATAAATCGAAAAGAGGTCTGTATTGTGGCTGAACATCTTGACATTAAGGAGCCTTACAATATTATTGGACAATGCGAAATCTCAAACTCAGAGTGGGAGGCGGCTCTCCATATTGGTATTTTAGGTCTTATTGTAAAAAAGAAATATAGGGATCTAGGTATCGGAAAAAATTTGGTGGATACGGCCATTAAAACCTCATCGAAATTAAATAATAAAAAAAAGATTATTTTGAGTTGCTACTCTACAAACGAGAGAGCAATTTACCTCTATAAAAAAATGGGATTTAAAATTGTTGGCGTAAGAAAAAAGCAATTCTACTTGGATTCAATTTATTACGACGAGGTTTTAATGGATCTCTGGATTGACGATTATTTAAATAAAGAAAAAATACCTTAGAAAAGACATTTTAAAAATAGAAAGATTTACGGAAATTTCGTTTTTTTTTCGTAAAGCTTCCAGCTTTCTTTAGTCAAAGGATTATCGTTTAGGAATACGAAATTTAAATTCTTTAAATCGTCAAGATTTTTATATTCTGATATTTCATTTTTTTCAAGAAAAAGAATTATTAAACTATTTAGATTCTCCATGCCTTCCAATTCTTTTATGTAATTTCTATCTAAGAATAATTCTTGTAGATTTACAAGGTTATTCAATCCTTCCATTTTTTGAATTCGATTTTTTGATAATTCGATTTTTTTTAAGCTCGTTAAATTCTCAAGATTTTTAATTTGCTCTATCTTGTTATTTGAAAGATTAAGTCCTTTTAAGCTTTTTAAAGCGTTTAACCCTTTAATAAGATGTATTTTATTTGCATTTAGTTGTAACTTTGTTAAACAGGTTAATTTTTGTAAACCGGATATTTTTTCAATCTCGTTAAAAGAGAGATTAAGTTTTTTTAATTCCCTTAATTTGTCCAAATTTTTAATTTCTAATACATGGTTATTACTCAAGTTTAATTCTTCTAGATTGTTTAAATTATCTAATCCCTCAATTCTTCTTATCGCGTTAAACTCTAAAGATAACTTTCTTAAATTCTTTAGAGAATTTAGATTTTCTATTTTTTCAATTTTATTATTAGATAAAATTAATTCTTCTAAATTTATTAGACTCTGTAAGTTCTCAATTTTTTTTATATTATTGTTGCTTAAATTTAAGATTCTTAATTTTTTAAAATGTTCAAGACCATTTATGCGTTCGATGTTATTTCTTTGAAGTAAAAGGTGTTCTATATCTACAACCCTCTTAAATTCCACAATTTCTGATGGGCTCGTCAAACCGAAACCTTCACAATTCAATAGAATAAATGTTCCATTCCTAATAGTTACATTATATCCACATTTATTCACATAATAATCGTAAAGAATTATATTAATACAAGTATCAACAATAGATTTAGGTATGGATGCTTTATATTGAGGAAAAAATATTTCGCTCGAAAATTCTTTAATTTTATCCTTAAATTTTGTTTCAATAAATTCGTTCAAATATTCTTTTAAAATTATTAGAGAGCTTGGTTTATCAATGGAACTTAAAGTTTTTACCGCAAGAATTTTTTGCTTAATATTATCAACTTTATTTAAAGTATATTTTAAAAGTGGCTCAATTTTTTTGTTTGAATAATATTTTTCTTTTAATATTTTTCCAGAAATTAACCTAATCTCAAGGGATTCATCAGAAAGAAATAATTGTTCGAATAAATTGAAATTCTTACCATTATCGATTGATCCTAACGTTTTTAATGCCTTTTTTCTTAAATAAAGATAACTCGAACTGTTAATCCACTCTTTTAAAAGAGTTATTGCTTCTTTTATTCCAATTTGGCTTAAATTTTCTTTTATATATTCAGGATTTAATTCCATTTCAAGAATCGATTAATAATAATCGTAAAAAAATAGGATTAATTTTCTTATTATAATAATGTTTTTTACTTTTTTTGAAATCTACGACCTCTCTTTTAATAATACGGAGATTCACGAATAAATGTATTCTTTAACATTATGTTCCTTATCAATTAAATCTAATAAAGCTTTATTGAAGTGTTCTCGTGTTATTTGAGTCTTTCTTTCTCGAAGACATTTTATACCGGCTTCGGTTGTTAACGCTTTAATGTGTGCCCCGCTAAAGCCTTCTGTTCTTTTTGCTAAATCTTTGAAATTTATATCTTTAAGATTCATCTTTCTCGTATGAATTTTTAAAATCATTAACCGAGCTTCTTCATTTGGTAAATCGAATTTTATTATACGGTCAAATCTTCCAGGTCTGAGTATTGCAGGGTCCAATACATCTCCTCTGTTAGTTGCTGCTAAAAACATTATTCCATCAGTATTAGCAAAACCATCTAATTCGCTTAAAAGTTGCATGAATGTTCGCTGAACCTCTCGATCTCCCTTATATACCTCGCTCGTTCTTTTGATGGCAATTGCATCGATTTCATCTATGAAAATTATTGCAGGGATGTTTTCCTTTGCCAACACGAAAACTTCTCTTACCATTCGTGAACCTTCTCCAATAAATTTTTGTACTAAATCTGAGCCAACAAGATGGATAAACCTGGCTTTAGTTGATTTCGCAATCGCCTTTGCTAATAAAGTTTTTCCGGTTCCTGGTGGGCCAGATAATAAAGCTCCACTAGGAGGGTCTATTCCTATTTGTTCGAATAATTCTGGATGTAATAAAGGTAATTCAATGACTTCTCGGATTGCTTCAATTTGTGGTTCCAATCCTCCAATATCTTCGAATCCCACATTGGGGTTCTCGATTAACTCCATGGAAGCGACTCTACCTCGAATTTTTTTTGAAAGAATCTCTATAATTTGAAAGCTTTGCGCGTGTAAAGACACTGAATCTCCAGCCGAAGGTCTTACGAGGTTACTAGGCGGTAATATGATTCTATTCCCTGGTGAGTGAGAGACGATAACACGTCCGTCATCTAAAACTCTCTCTACGGATCCTATAATTAACGGATTCTTTTTCATGCTTTCTAAATACTGCTTGAAAGAGTAAATCTCCTTCTTTAAATGATCGTTTTCTCTTTCTAATGCGTCAATTCTTTTCTGAATTCTTTTTATATCTGACTCTGTCATACCTAATTCTTTAAATATTACATTTTAAAAAAAAGTTTTTATTAAAAAAACCTCTAGATTTTTTAAAATAAATTTTTTTACAACAAATTTTCTCTCGAATGAACTTCTAATAAAAAAAATCGTGATCTAGAGATTCAAGCACAAAATTTTAAGAAAAAATTGAATAAAAAAAATAAGGTCTAAATAATAGTTGAGACCTTTTATTAATATAAAATCAAAAGAATGATTTTGTAATTTCTAACGCTTTATCTCTTATTTTTTCAACAGATTTGTTAATTTTGTCAATGATCTCTTGTTGAATCTTGTAAGAAGCGTTATTAAACGATTCTCCTAAAAGATCTCGGACTAAATCTTCAATAACATCTACAGATTCGCTTGAAAATACTCTAAGCATGCTTCCTAGGACAATTTGTTTCGCTTTCAAATCAGGATATTGACCCTTGTCCTCCAACTTTTTTGAAAAAAAATCTTTAAGTCGAGATAATAATTCTGCCCCAGTTTTTAATATGATAAGATTAAATTGGGCACCACCAGAGCCTTTTTTTTTTATTGGTACCTTACTAATATAACCATCGTTGTTTAATTTCGACAATAATTTATAAAATTCCTTCTCTTCTTTATTTGGATTTGATAAATGTATGATTCCTAAAAAGTCCCTAATTTCTGGCGCTTGACAGTAAGGATTAGATATTATATACTCTAATATTTTAAACATTTTAAAAATACTTTCGAGATCCAAAAAAAATATCACTCTTTTTTATTATTTTATTTTAATCTTTCATAAATTTAATACTAAAACTAATTTAAAAACTTTTACATGACTTCTTTATTTTTAGAAGTCCATTTTTATAGAAGTTCACTTATAAATTTTTATAATAAAAATTCTTAATTTTATATAGGAGATAATGTCATAATACTGTTTTTAGTGATTTCCCAAAACAGAGAAGTCATAAATGTGAAGACTTTTGAATTGTAAAAGTTTAAAAATAGAATGTTTTATAATACATATATGTTCAAAAAATTCGTTTGAAAAAATGAAATTTGAATAATTAATTACAAAAAAACAAAAAAAAATAAGCTAAAATTTGAGCTGAAATTAAAAAATGGCAGAAGAAGAAAGCTTTTTAAATGCCAAGGCTTTAGTAATTGATAATGGAACGGGTATTTCGAAAAATGGCTTCGCCGGAGAAGATCAGCCTCGTTCTGTATTCCCTACATTAATTGGATATCCTAAGTACGAGTCTATAATGACCGATGTCGAGCATTACACCAGGGAATACTATATCGGAGAAGAAGCGATGCAACTTAAAGGCGTATTGAAGCTAATGTTCCCTGTAGAACACGGTATTATCGAAGATTGGACCGCTATGGAAAAGATTTGGCATTATACTTTTTATACTGACCTTAGAATTGACCCTAGCGAACATCCAGTGCTCTTAACGGAAGCACCTTTAAACCCTAGACCGAATAGAGAGAAGATGGCTGAAATCATGTTTGAAACTTTTAACACGCCTGCTTTATACGTTGCAATGCAAGCAGTATTATCGTTATACGCTTCTGGTCGTACAACTGGTTGTGTTATAGATATTGGAGACGGAGTTTCACACGTTGTACCTATCTTTGAGGGTTTTGCCTTGAGTCACGCAATTCAGAGGATTGATTTAGCAGGTAGAGATATTACTACTTACTTACAAAGACTTTTAAGACAAAAAGGATACTCTTTTACAACTTCAGCAGAAAAAGAAATCGTTCGAGACATTAAAGAAAAACTCTGTTATGTCGCCATTGACCCTGAAAAGGAAATGATGCTTTCGAAAAAGGTCGCAGGTATGGAAAAATCATACATGTTGCCAGATGGAGAGACCATCAATGTCGGAGTAGAGCGATTTTTAGCTCCTGAATGTTTCTTTAACCCAAGTGTAATTGGTAAAGAATTGGAACCCTTGGACGATGTTATTGTAGGAGCCATCTCAGAATGTGATGTTGATCTTAGAAGGGATTTATACAGCAATATCGTTTTATCTGGTGGTTCCACGATG
The DNA here is from genome assembly GCA_030610785.1 of Promethearchaeota archaeon. Taxonomy (GTDB): domain Archaea; phylum Asgardarchaeota; class Lokiarchaeia; order Sigyniarchaeales; family SOKP01; genus JAUWRB01. The sequence goes on from JAUWRB010000028.1 coordinate 18,655, forward strand.
TTCCCTGGTATAAAAGAACGCTTAACTAAAGAAATAAAGGAGCAAATTCCTGAAAGTGTCGATGTCAAGATCATTGCCCCACCAGAGAGAATGTATTCCGTCTGGATTGGAGGTTCTATCTTGAGCTCTTTAAAGACCTTCCATCGAATGTGGGTCACTCGTCGAGAATACAAAGAAATGGGTCCTCAGGTAAAGAATATAGAAAACTATTCTATGTCGCTGAATACACCGATGCTTTTAGCATAATGGATCCGAAAATATAAAAAATTTTATAAATAATTTTAATTTTTTTTTTACTTTTTTTATTATATTAACTTATTCAAAAAATAATAGATTCATATTGAATATGAAATTATGAATTATGTAAGGAATTATCAATTAAATCTTTATATAATCTTTTATCTGGCCAAATTGTAATCTTATTAATCCAAAATGACTTTGGGGGAAGAATAATACATCTTTCTAAA
>JAUWRB010000034.1 GCA_030610785.1 Promethearchaeota archaeon
TTTGAGCCAATAAATAGATTTGAAATTGATTCTTACAATACAATAGCGGAATCTTTAGATTTAATAAAAGAGATCGGTTCAAAAAATTTAAAATTACTAATAGATTCATTTCATACTCATTTAGAAGAGGATCCTGGTTTCATTTGGGATTATTTAAAAGAAATAGTTCCTCATGTGGGACATTTACATCTATCGGATTGTACTCGTAGAGCTCCAGGTACAGGACATTTTGATTTTAAGAGTTTTTTAAGTATTTTCAAAGATGCGGGGTATAAAGGATTTGCCTCTATTGAAACAATCATGAAACCTTCTTTTGAAGAAGTTGCTGAAGAAACCATGGATTATCTAAGATTAATATTATAATTTTACTTCTTTGAAGCTTTATAAAAAAAGAAAAAAAAAAAATTTAGGCATCTTTAATTTATTTTTACGGAAATTTTACAATTTTTTCTATCCGTCTGTAATAACTTTAAATTCTCTGGTACTTCGTCAAGACTTATTTCTTTCGTAATCATTGGAGTCATGTCCATCCCAGCTGCCATACAACTAATTACATTCGGAAACGTTCCATGCCCGCTGTGACCATACACATCTGACAGAAAGACTGTCTAGGCTTGTGCGCCAACAATACGGGCCCTTCTTACTTGGAAAAATTCTCCACATACTGGCATTCGTTGTTCCGCTCGTGCAACAATCACTACAGTGCTATTGACTGCTTTGCATTCCCAGATTGCGTTTTGAATATCATCTGTAACAATATGTGGAAGTCCTGTAGCTTCTAAATAGAGAGCAGCCCCTTCGTTATCAGTATATTCTTTTACCATATCAACAAAATTTTCTTTTTGTGGATTTATGATATAATCAGCACCCATTTTTCTTGCTAATGCAGCTCTATTTTCATCTGGTTCAGACATTATACATGCTGCCGCTCCAGCGGTTTTTAATATTTTAGCGGCCGCTAGACCAATTGGACCGGCTCCTAGAATAACAACATTCTCGCCCGGTCTAATACCTCCTCCCCTCTCGATAACTGCATTATAAGCAACTGAAGTTGGTTCTACTAAGCTACCAATTTTATATATATTGTCATATTTTCCTTTGAGTTTTTGTAGGCTCCAACATAATTTTGCCGGTACAGCAATATACTCTGCGTATGCTCCATCAATCGAGAACCCAATTTCTTGCAATCTTTCACAATGGTTTGGATAACCATCACAGCATGGTTTACATTCACCGCACCACACCATTTCTTCTACGGTAACTGGTTCTCCTTTTTCGTAAGGTTTACTGGTTCTTTTATTTATTGCTTTGCTCCCCACTTCTACGATTTCACCCGCAAATTCATGACCTAGTGTGGCGGGAAATGCTGTTAAACCAGGATAATAAATATAACCATCGTCGTAAGTCTGTGCCATGTGGACATTCGGTTTTTGAACGATTCATTCAAAAAAATCCGACCCACATATTCCGCACCTTTTCACCTTGATTAAGACTTCGTCTTGTTTAATTTTTGGAATCTCTTTATCAACAACTATGACTTCGGGATTTCGCCAAACTTGAGAGCCTAAATAAGTTAATTTACCATCAATATCCTTAAAACCAAGTTTAAAACCCGGTTTTGGCTCCCATTTAGCGTTTAAAGTAACTGTTTTCATATCTTTGAATTCATCTCTTATAACATTATTGTTTGATTTAGAATAGTTTTGTTTTAAATTAAACTTTTATGAGATATTAATTCCACAAATAATTATAAAAATAAGAATTAGCATATTCAGTTGGTGTTCATTTAGGTTTCTTATAAAAATCTAAGGCAGAAAAATGAAAAAAATAAAAAAAAAAGGAAATAGTTTTAGCAACTTAATATATTATTTTTCTTTTAAGAAGAACGTTGATACTAAAAGAAATACAAAAAGAATCGCTTCGATTAACAATGCTGGAAAATAATCTCCTGTTGGGGTTTTTATACCTTCGAATCCAATTATAAAAATTATGCCTCCCACCTGACCAATCATCATTAAAAGTCCATTAGAAGTAGCTTCTGGAACGGGTTTAGTGATATCTACTGCGTATTCCAAGGCAATAGGGGCGGAAGATAGTAAACCAAAACCTAAAAGGAAACCAAACACATTTAATAGAATTATATCAGATGAAAAAGTAATTACGAACAAAGATACTGTGGCGATTAGAACACAAACTTTCATTAGAATTATTTTTTTTTTGTACTTATCTGATAAAGCAGACATGACAACACAGCCAAGTATTCCACCAATTAACATCATTCCACCGAGAATCCCCGCATCAGTAGAACTAAAACCTCTTGGAGCAACAATCAACTCAATAAATGTCGTGATCATGTTAAATACTCCAAGCCCAATGAAAAATATGATTAATAATATCATGAAATATTTATTTTTAAATAAATTTTTCATTCCTTCAATCATTTGGACTTTTTCGCTTGATATTTCACTTGATGGAGGTGTAGGTGGCTTATCTTTTGCAATAATAAGAAATAAAACACCCGCAGTTAAGGCTGATAACCCATAAATGAATATCATGGCTTCAAAACTAATTCCTAAAACAATAAATGGAGTTAAAACCATTCCAAGCGCAATACCAACAAATTGCGAGAGCATGGAAAGCCCAGTAGCACTTGTACGCTCATCTTCGGGAAACCAATTTGCGGACAATTTAGTCACGCTATTCATAATAAAGGGCTGACCAATGCCTATTCCAATTTGAAATATTAAGACTAATGTGTAATCATTCCCTGCAAAAAACCTTAAAAAACCGAAAATTCCAATAAGTAAGGCTCCAGTTCCAGTTCCAATTTTGAAACCATGTTTATCAATTAACCACGACGCAATGAATGTGACTGGGATGTAAATAACCATGAAAATCATTGATAACAAAAGAATATCAAATTCAGCTACATTATAGAAAACCGCCGCTTGCAATGTTACTGCAGCAAAACTTATCCATAATATTTGTACCATTATATTCACATACATGAACAATAATAATACTATCCAGCGAGTTCCATAAACCTGTAAACTTTTTTCTCCCATATTTTTAGTCATCTCTAAATTTTAATTTAATTTATATTAATTTTTTATTTTTTCTAAATTAAAATGATATAAATTAAAATTATGATGAAGTTCAATATTAATGTTTATCTTTTCAAAAAAATAATTTTTTTTCTTCAATTAACACGTTCATAACAAAGCAATCATTTACCTTTAATTCTTTTAAAATATTTAATAATTAATAGTGAAGAAATTATAATTAAAGTTAATAAATTAAGTTAATAAAAACCAATTGGGAGAGAGAGCATGGTTAAAAAATTCGTTGTTGGTGTAATTGGGGCTGGAAGGATCGGTAAAATTCACATTGAGAATTTATTGCGTAATGTGCCAGGTGTTAAATTAAATATAGTTGCTGATATTAAGATCGATGATGAATTGAAGCAATGGGCTGATGAAATGGGCGTGTTAAAACTCACTACGAATATAGAGGAAATTTTTACAGATCCTGAAATTGATGCTGTTGTAATTGCTTCCTCCACGGATACTCACTCGAAATTTATTCAAAAAGCCGCCTTAGCAAAAAAGCATGTTTTTTGCGAAAAACCTATTGATACGGATTTAGAAAGGATCAAGGAAACATTGGAAATTGTTAAAAAAGCGGGCGTAAAACTCATGATCGGTTTTAACCGACGTTTTGATCATAACTTTAAAAGGATTCACGATGCTGTTGTTTCAGGTCAAATTGGGGCACCTCAAATCATCAAGATAACTTCCCGAGATCCTTCTCCCCCGCCAATAGAGTACATTAAAATTTCAGGTGGCCTTTTAATTGATATGACAATTCACGACTGGGACATGGCCCGATTCCAAGCAAATAGTGAAGTTGAAGAAGTTTATGCGACTGGGGGCGTGCTTATTAATCCTGAAATTGGAAAAGTGGGAGATATTGATACTGCTGTTGCAATCTTGAAATTTAAAAACGGTGTTTTAGGAATTATTGATAATTCGCGTCAAGCAATTTATGGATATGATCAGCGTGTTGAGGTTTTTGGCTCAAAGGGATGTGCAATAGCAGGTAACGATACTCCTAATACAGTTCGCATATTTACTGCTGAAAATACAAGCATGGACAAAATCCCATTCTTTTTCTTGGAAAGATACATGGATTCTTATAAAAAAGAATTACAAGCTTTTTTTGATTGTTTACGCAATAATCAAGATCCTACTCCCAGCGGAGAAGATGGATTACAAGATGTTTTGGTGGCAATAGCAGCAAAAAAATCGCTTGAAGAGAATCGACCCGTAAAAATTTCTGAAGTTAATAAATAGATGAAAAAATATTCGAGTAAAGTAAATTTAAAGGTAATTCTATATTAATATGATTAAATTATGGAATAATAATAAAAAAAAAGTAATTAAAGAGTGATTTATCGTGGATATTAAAGAATTTATCATGAGTTTAAAAATTCCATCGTTCTTAATTAAGAAAATTTTGCCTCCAAAAAAAAGTTTTTATACTTTAGATTCTGGTCTAGTTCAAATTAAAGCGGTTAATGTGGTTCAGCCATTCATGCTCCCCGAAAAAATCGAATTAGGCGATTTCGATATTAAAGAATTTAATCCTTCTGAATATGCAAAACTTATTCTTGATGGCGAAGAAATTGATATTTCTAAAGGCTCTACTAATTTAAAAGCGATTCTTGAAAGTTTTAAAATATATTTTAAAGGAGAAAGTTATTCAATTGAAGAAATACTCGGTGGTAAAGCTGGTGGAATTACTATAGCAATGGGGGATAGTATAACCGTTTTAATTAAATTAGATGATAAATATTTTAAAAAATTAACCGAAGGAAAACACGTGCTTAAAATAGAATCAGATAAAATACCAAAAGTAGAAATAAATTTCGAGTTAACTAAAAAGAACATTAATGTTGAATTCGATCCAAGTAATATTTGAAACCATTTAAAATAATTAATTTAAAAATAGAGAGTAAAATTACAAAATATTATTTTTTTTAGACTATAATGCCGATTGATTTATCAGCTTTCCGAGTCCTCATAAAAAAGATTTTTCCACCTAAAAAATGCGTCTTCACAGTGGATACTACCGGCAATGGAAGTGCCGATTCAATGCAAATTAAAGTAGTGAACATTATAATGCCATTTAAAGTACCTGAAAAAATTAAGCTCGGAGATTACAATGTGAAAGATTTCGATATGAATGATTTTGATTTGTCTGAACGCGTGAAAATTTTACTAGACGATGAACCAATTAATTTATCTAAAGAAAGTGTTAATCGCGAAGAAATACAAAAACGCTTTTTGATATATCATGGAGGGCAATCCTTTAGAATTGATGAGATTTTAGGCGGTAAATTTAGCGGTAGGACTATCGCAATGGGGGATAGTATTACTATTTTAATAAAATTGGATAACGATGCTTTAAAAAGATTGACAGAAGGGAAACACGTGCTAATTATTGAAGGTGAAAGCGTTCCTAAATTGGAAATCAGTTTCGAATTAAATAAAGATAACATGAACCAAAAATTCGAAATGACAAACGCCTAAATGCATCATCTTTAAACTAAATAATCATGCTTAAATATTATTACAAATTTCAATGTTAGTTCGTCGTACAGGCGCACGGTTTAATAAAGCGATTTTTCAAAACAAGTCTTTTTCTTTTTTAAAATTTCACGCTTGATAATAGTGGGGTTTTTATTTTTCATTTTTAATTGTTACAAGAGAATTAAAAATGGCTGTTACAAAAATAAATAGAAATGTTGAAATGCCCAATGAATATAAGAAGATTAGACTAATCTGTCCTATTTGTAAAGCCCAAAAAGAACTAGATTTTCATGAATCAAATATTAACCAAGCAAAACAATTAACGACCATATCAATTTCAAAAGGGCTGATTTGCAAGCATCAATTCCAAGCTTTTATTGATAAACATTTCAAAGTTCTTGGATATCAAAAAGTAGATTTTGAATTTGAGAACAAAAATACTAAAAAAAAAGAAAAATATTTTAATGATTTCAAAAGAAACGACGATAATCTTTTTGAACATTTAATCATGGAAGGAAACTATCTTGAATATAAACCTAAAGAATTAGATAACGTTAAAACGGAAAATAAAACCAATAAAGGGGCAAAACCTGAATTAAAAAAGAAAAAGATGACCCTTCAAGAAATTTACGATGAGTTTTGGGAATTTATTGACGATGATAACGAAGAATTTAGAGAATTTATTATAAAAGACGCAAGACGAAAATTTAATTAGTGTTTAGAGAAAGGAAATAGAAGATAAGATATGCCAAGAGGGGGATGTTTTCAAGAAACGCGATGAGCGTATCCCATTGAACCTTATCGCAAATTATCGAAACGATGGCATTTGACCCGATACCCAGATGTCTGACATCCGGTTTCTGGATAATCCTATTGCCGGGATCTTCAGTTTCACCATAATCGGATATTCCGATATTTCTGGTGCGTTCCCGGGCTACGCCACCTTGGCTAATCTTCTGCTTATTCTTTTTCTACCTCGTCTTAATTCTTTTATTAATCTAAAAAAATATAAAACAAGATAACTCTTAAAGTAAGAAATACAATTTAAATTTTTTTCAATTTAATAAAATCGAAGAGATTTAATACTTATTTTATCTAAAGGATGTAATTTTATTTTTTTAATATCCGTGCTCTTTCTTCTTTAGGTAATTTTTCCGTGGCGTATCTAAGTATTAAACGAGGTAAGTGTTTTTTGTTTTTTTCTAAATAATTAATAATTACATCAGGATCATACATTGTACAAGTTTTTAGAAGCCAACCTATTCCTTTTTGTATATAATCTTCGGGAAATTGAAGCATTTTTTCTACTATCTCAAATACACGATCTTTATTGAAGTCTTTTTTCATCATTGTTATTTTTAATAAAATGACCATGGAAGCTCGTCTAACCCACATATTTTCTGAATTTGACCATTCTTCGATGGTTTGTTTGGCTAATTCTTCTTTACCTCTTTTACCGAGGAATGGTCCAATTACTCTCACCATCGTGCTATCACAGAGTGCCCAAGTATCACAGTATTTAGTAAATTCGCTTTTAAATATATCAATAGTAAATTCATTAAAATTTTTCTTGAAAAGATTCAAAAAGAAGACCGCTGCGAATTTTTCCTCGTGAATATTACTATTTATTAAATATTTAAAAACTTCAATCGCTTCATTATGTGAACACTGATACTTATTATTAATCTTTTTTACAATGCTTTCGATTTCAGGGATTTTATGACCGTGACACTTAAAATTAGGATTATTTGAGTTAAAAATCTTATCTCTTCGAGTTATTTGGTCTTGAGTTAGAGTGGGTGCGGATATTTTTAATTCTTGCTTTATATCGTTCGATATACTTATAGAAATCGTCATAAAAATCTATCTAATCCGGTTTTTTTTTTTAATTCTTTACTTTTTGTTAAATATGGTTCGACAAATTCAATTACTTTTTTGGTAAAATTTCTTATTTTTAACAACTCTCCTCTTTTATATATATCAATTATTGATTCTTCTAAATTATTTAAATTTAAACCCGCCCACATCATGGTTTTATTGGATTTACCAGTTTTTAATTCATCAATATATACCTTATTTAATAAAAGCTCTGAAATTTTATAATTCCACTTTCTATAATCTTTAGGAATCCACCTTTTTTCTCTCACGGGCAAATTATATTTCTCACATGAGTTTAATAATTTCGGATGTAATTTTTTGACATATTCCGCTGGCGCATTTACATGATCCTTATATAATTCTAATAAGGGTTTGACAATAGAGTGATATTTACTATTTTTTAATTTTTTTATAAAAAATTCGGCTTGTAAGTCACGGAGCGTTAAGCCAGGACTAAATAATATGAAATCCGCTCCTGCTTGTTTAGATTTCTTGATTACATCTTCTAAATTCTCATCATTGTCTTCCAAAAAAGGTATGATTGGAATAAAATAAGTCCCCACTTGGATTTCAGGAGCTTTTTCCTTAATAATCTTCATGGCTTCCAACCGCTCTGAAGGGGGAGAACTGTAGGGCTCTAAAAAGCTCGCTAACTCTTCGTTTATCGTTGTTATAGAGAACCCTACCGTACACCAAGTGTCTTTAGCGATGTTTTTTAAAACATCTATATCTCGTGTAATTAATTTATTTTTAGTTGCAATATTAATTGGATATCTATATTTAGCTATAACTTTTAAAACTTTTCTGGTATTTTCAACTTTTTTTTCAATTTGCTGATAACCATCGCATACACCTCCTAGTCCAATAACATCAGGTAATAATGTTCGAGCTCTCTTAAGTCGCTGATCTAATTTTTTTTCAATGTTAGTCTTTACAATTACTTCATTTTCGAAATCATTTAAATAATATCTCTGGCTTCTCGCATCACAATAAATACACGCGTGCTCACAGCCAGAATAAGGATTAATTGTATATCTTATCCAGAACCAACTATCGGGATATTTTAATTTGTTTATAGCAGTTTTAAATTCTTTTTCTATAAATTTTACCATGATAAAAGTATTAATTTTAACCTAAAAATAAATAATAAGACTGCGTTAAAATTCTTTATTAATGAATTATAGGGATATTTGCATTAAAAAGTAAATTATGAAAAATATAAATCATTAAAGGTATTTTTTTAAAAATAGAAAATAAGAATGCGCCCTGCGGGAATTGAACCCGCGTCCTTGGGTTGGAAACCCGAGATTCTACCACTATACTAAGAGCGCGAGAATCGAATAAACTTTATTATTAAGTAGTGTAGATACATGTATTAAGTAATAGATAAATATTATTAATTAAAAATAAAGTTACTGTTTTAATTAAATTAAATAATATCGTGAACAATCTCGTAATAACTAATAGTCTTAGCCACGACAACCCAGGCGTCTAAATGAAAGCTTGAAATAGAAATAATTTTATCTGTTAAATCTAAGATATTTTTTGAAAAATTATTTTTCTGAAAGCCTCCTATAATTACAATAAGATTTTTAGAGATATCCTTTAGAAATAAGTCTTGATGATTCTTTATTAATTTACCTTTACTTGACAATAAAATAATTTCTGGCATTTTAAACTTTTTTATTAAGTCATTTAGACTGCCATTAATTGGAGATATCAAGAATGAACCATTTACTTGTATTTTATTGTCAATTAAGAGTTTAGCTGTTAAACCCTTAAATCTATTAAAATTTCTCGCGATTCTGATTTCAGGATTGATTTCAAATATTTTATTATTAATTGTATGGATGTATAGTTTTAAGTTGCCCGTTTTATTTAACGCAGAGCCTAAGGCGTTTAGCATGCAAACATGTGTTATGTCAGGACGGCCTCTTTTTTGAAATTGTTTTAAATTTTTCATGGCAGAATGATGTAACGCGTTATCTAAGAGCTGTGAAGAGTAGTTTTTAGACGTGACACTCCTTCTCACGGCGGGATTCTTTCTAATTTGTTTAGGAATTAATTCAAGTCCGCATTCTACTAAGAATATTATTAATGGCATTTCGTTTTAAAAAAATTAATAATTAGTTTATTTCCGATATTTAATCTAATAAATAAATAATAGTTAGTCTTTTTACTTATATATTTTTATGAAATATCTCGTGATTTTATTACATTCAAAACATGTTAGAGAGACGTGAGAACCCTTTCCTTTACGCGATTGAATTCTTACTCTATAATTTATCCCTGGATATAAGAATTTCTTACATTTATGACACACGCGCTTTCTCCAAATTGAAGGAATTTTTATTTTAGCTCTTTGAGAATATCTTCTTGCTAAATATACATATCGATTTGCTAATTCTTTATTATCTGGAAAAATCTCGTGTGCTCTATGAAATAAAAAATCAATCCGAGAACGAGCAATATTTTTAATAATATTTTTATTATTTCTATTATATCTCGGCATTTTAAATAAGATTAAAAAATGTTTTTTTTATTTCTTTTTAATTGGATATTTAGATAGAATAAATTTTTTACCTCTTACATCTATTAGGTAAGAATTTGTTTCTTTTGAAATTTGATTAGCAATTTCTTTAATATTTGAGTTGTAAGCTATTGATTTTAAGACCTTAATTTTAATTATTTTATATTTCTTTAATAATTTTAGCACGTGTTTTATGAATTCATCTGTAATTCCCTTCTTGCCTAAAATAACATGCGGTTTAGATAATAATACTTTTTGAAAATCTTTTTGAAAATCCATAATCCTTAAATCCAAAAATTTTTAATTTTAAGTTCTTTTTAAATTATATTATTATATATTTAGGATTTATTAATTAAAGATATTATCATGTCGATTTATGTTGTTGAGCCAGAAGCGCTTATTAAAGTAATGGCTGAAAAATTAAAGGAATTTCCCGAAATTAAGCCTCCCGAAGGAAGTCAATTTTGGAAAACGGCGTTTTTCAAAGAATTGGCACCCATTGACGGGGAAAATTTTTGGTACATTCGAACGGCTTCACTATTAAGAAAAGTTAAAAAGTTCGGACCTATTGGAGTAAATAAGCTAAGAAAAAAATATGGTGGCAGAAATAGAAATGGTTCTGGCTTGAATCACAGCGCAAAAGGAAGCGGAAAGATAATAAGAGTTGCCCTTCAGCAATTAGAAAAAGCAAAATTACTTGTAAAAAAGGAAAAAGAGGGAAGAATAGTTTCTCCTGAAGGAATAAGTCTATTAGAAAGAACTGCATATTCAATATTACGAAAAACAAAATAAAATTTTAAAATTATTCAAAAATAGTGGCTTAGATTGAGCAACGAAGAAGAATTAGAAAATATAAGAAGGAAAAAATTAGAACAAATGCAATATCAAGCTATGCAGCAGCAGCAACAATCAGATGAACAACAACAAGCATTTAAAAATAAAAAATTCACGATAATGCGTAAAATTTTGTCCCAAGAGGGGAGACAACGACTTGAAAACATCAGAATGGTTAAACCTCAATTCGCAGAACAAATCGAATTACAATTAATTCAATTATATCAAACGGGTAGGCTTAAAGGAGCAATACCATTACCAGATAAAACATTTAAACGCCTTTTAGAACAAATAATATCTTCAGAAAAGAAGAAAGATTTTAAAATTAAAAAATTTTAATAATTTTATGAAAATTGGCAAGGAATAAAAATGGCAAGGAATAAAAATTTACCATCCAAATTAAGGAGAGCGAAAAAAATGAAACAAAGTAACACTCTCCCGAGTTGGATTACCATGAGAACCGGAGGGAAGGTTAGGTCGAGTCCGTACTCGCAAAGACATTGGAGAAACACCAGATTAAAACGCGATTAAAAATTAATGAATGAATTACAAATTAAAGCGAAAAATCATGGCAAAAAAAGGAAAAGAAATAAAATTGGACGATTTAGAAGAAGAATTAACAGAGACAGAAGAGATTGAAGAAGAATCAGAAGAAGATATTAAAGAAATTGACGAATTTAGTTTAGAAGGGATTGAAGAAGAAGATATCGGCGAAATTTTCGAAGAAGAAATAGAAGAAAAAGAAGAAGCTCCTAAAGAAGAAATCATTGATGAGCGCATGTATACCATTCCTTTAGCTAAAGCGCGAAGAGGTCCAAGAAATAAAAGAGCAAAAAAATCCATTAGATTTCTCAGACAATTCATGGAACGGCATTTTAAACCTGAATCTCTAGTGATTTCTCAAGAAGTAAATGAAGCAATATGGAAACGTGGAGCGCAAAAACCTCCAAGAAAGCTTAAAGTACGCGCAACCAAAAATATAGATGGCCTTGTTGTTGTTTATCTTGCATGATTTCCTTTGAATTGGTAATAACCTTTAATAGTTCCATTCTTTTTTTAAGAAAAAATTAACATGATTAAAAAATGACTATATTAAAATCTAAAATATTTGGCGGAAGCTTAATTGGGGTATATCTAATTGCGAATAATTCATTTGTTTTATATCCTAGTACAATTTTAAAAGCAACGCTTAAAAGCTTCCTAACCGTGTTTAGAGATAATATTTATCCCATTACAATCAATAATTCCAATCTCATTGGTGTTTATACGGCATCGAATAAATACGGGATAATTGTTCCGAATATGATTACAGACGATGAATTAGACAAGATGAGATCATATTTTCACGACTCATATCAAATAGGAGTTCTTAAATCAATAGATAACGCTTTTGGAAACTTGATTTTATGTAACGACAAGGGTGCCATTATTAGCTCGTTTTTAAAAGATTATAAAAAAGAAATTGAAGATATTCTAAATGTGGAAACCGTTGTTTACGAATTTGCAGGAACTTATTTACTGGGATCTATCTCTTTAGCAAATAGTAATGGCTGCTTAGTCCATCCCCTCGCAACAGACGAAGAAATCGACTTTATATCGTCAATCTTAAAAGTAGAAACTGATGTTAGCACGATCAATCGAGGAATACCATATCTTGGATCAGGAGCAATAGTTAACGATAAAAGCGGCATTTTTGGAAATGACTCGACAGGGCCGGAGATGATGAGGCTGAGCAATGTTTTAAAAATTTAGATCCGTTTACATCTGCAAAGATGCTAGTCTGCTCATATCTTAAAAATCTAGAAATTAATGTGATTTTTGATATTAAAAATAAAAAAGCAAAATTTAATATTTTTTATACTACTTTTTATCTCAATATTACTCAATTTTAAAGTCTTAGAATAGAAGAGATTAAAAAACCTTGTCGGAGATAAAAATTTTTAGAATCGAAGGAACATATTATAAAAAATTTAAGAAATATCTTTTTAGAAAAGAAGTTCGAGCGTTAAAAGAAGAGGATGCTTTAGAGAAAGTTTTAAGTCAAATTACTTCAATAGGCATTTTGAGGCGGCAAATCAAGATTCAAGAAATAAGAGAAATTTCCCTACAAGAATGCGAAGATTATCTCATGCGTGAATTAAGTTCGCTATAAAATAAAAAAAGTTGATGAAAATGGAAAATTCTCAAAAATTAGCTTATCAATTTCAATATCTAAAAGAACAAAGGGATATGTTTAGTAATCAATTAGAACTCATTAATGCGTCTCTTAGTAATCTTAAAAATACTAAACTAACAATAGAAAACTTAAAAAATATTAAGGCTGATGAAGAAATTTTGGTTCCAATAGGCGGCATAATCAATTTACACGCTACAATTAAGAACCCCGAAAAATTATTAATTTACGTGAATCAAGATGTCGTTATTGAAAAGGATTTAGATGGTTCAATTGAATTCATTGAAAAGATTATTGAACGACACGAAGAGCAAGAAAAGTTCATCATGACTCAACTCCAGACTCTAGAGTTAAATTTACAAGGGATCTCCCAACAATTTAGAAGAAATGCTCCTCCTCAAGTGTAAGTTTTTATTCTATTAACAATTAATCTTTTTTTAATAATATACAACATTTTCTACCTAATGTGAAGATAAAAATGTTAGACAAATTAAAAAATGTGTTTTCTACATTTATTAATAAGACTTTAACAGAGAAAAAATTAGAAAACGCAATCAACGATTTAAAACTACTTCTCTTAAGTAACGACGTGGCACTATCCACGGCAGAAGAAATTTGCGAAAATATCCTTAAAAATTTTGAAGGAGAACAAATAAACCGTCTTTCCTCAACCAAAAAAATGTTATTTGATATATTAAAAGAAATTATAACAGATATATTAACTCCAGAAGAAGAAATAGATTTATTGGAAGAAATAAATAAAAAAAAAAACCAAAACTTACCTTATGTTATAGTTTTTCTTGGCGTAAACGGTACCGGTAAAACGACTACAATGGCAAAAATAGCATATCTTTTAAAAAATCATAATATTTCATCTGTAGCTGCAGCTGCAGATACTTTTAGAGCAGGTGCGATTGAGCAATTATCTTACCACATGGACAATGTTGGAATAAAAGTTATAAAACACGAATACAAATCCGATCCTGCTTCAGTGGGTTACGATGCTATTGAACACGCTAAATCAAAAGGCGTTAATGTTGTATTAATTGATACCGCTGGTCGGCAAGTTAATGATAAGAACCTAATGATAGAAATGCAAAAAATTTGTAGAATTGCTCAACCAGATTTAATTATCTTTGTTGGCGATAGTTTAGCGGGAAATGACGCTTTATATCAAGCAAAGGAATTTAAAAAAAGTGTAGGCATAGACGCGAATATATTAACTAAGTTAGATGCAGACGCAAAAGGTGGCGCAGCATTATCAATATCTTTTGAAACTAAAAAACCCATAATATTTGTTGGTATGGGTCAAGAATATACGGATTTAGAAGCGTTTGATCTCAATGAATTTGTTTCTAATATTTTAGGAATGGAATAAGGACATTAAAGAACATCAACTTCAATTAGTTTTAGATAAATTTTTTAAATACTAATTTTTAATTTATTTGTGACTATAAACGAAATTATGACTGAAAATTATGACTGAAAATTATCCTAGGTATTCAAAATATCAAAAAAAGAAAAAAGAAAGTTATTACGAGCGATTAAAAAAATTTTATAAAAATAGCAAGCGTATATTAAAAATAGCAAATAAACCAAATAGAAAAGAATATTTCACGATATTCAAAATATGTGCTATCGGTCTTGTTATACTAGGCGCACTCTCATATGTTATTCAATTAATATTTTCAGTGGCACTACCTATTGGAAAGTGAATTTTTCTTATTTTTAATCGAAAATTATATAACTTTTATTTTATTGATAAAAAGTAGGAAATCATGAAAGTTATTTTAAATTATATTGATAATTTGCATTTTACAGCAACTGCCAGGCATTTTAAAAATATTCGTATTGACGAGCCTGAATCTTTTCATGGTTCGGATAAAGGACCTAGCCCTGTAGAATATTTTTTAATTGGGGTTGGCGGATGCATTAGTAGCTCTTTTGTTTATTGTTTACAAAAGCACAGAGTTGAAATTGATAATTTAGAAGTGGTTATCAGTGGTAAAGTAAAGCATGTCCCCCCAAAAAAGCGTTTAAGATTAGTTAATGTTGATATTAATTTAATATTTACTCCAAAAAGCGAAATAGCTATTGAAAATATTAATAAATATCTGATTGAATCTCAAGAATATTGTGTTTTATCAAACTCTATTTTTCAAGAGAACTTAATTAAAGTTAAAGTCTTAAAAAAGGAAAAAATTGAATAAAAAAAGAATTTAATTAATTAAAAATAAAAAATATTCATTCCAGAGGGAATAATTAATTCCTCTGCTTTATTTTTGCAGGCAATAAATACTAACTTCATGTTTATTGCTAATGAAAGGAGCCTTGAGGTTAAAATTCCATAAATTATTAAATACTTAGAATCCTTATAATCGCTAATTTTTTCAAAAATTTCACCAACAGGCATATCAAATAATTTATCCCCTTTTTTATTGAACCCAATACTATGTCCTGATTCTATTGTATTAATTGCTGCAATAATAGAAGAATTGTTCTTTAATTTAAATTTATTTAAGACCCTTATGAGAGTTCCTTCTTTACCCTTATATTCTTTTTCGCTTTTTATTCTTACTTTTCTGTGTTTTTTTTCATTGAACTCGTTAACGGGTTTTTTATTTTGAAGTGCTTTTATCATCTGCTTTCTCGTCAATTCCTCAACTTCATACCCCTCAGGAGCCCTAGCAAAAAAATTTATCCTTGTAACTTGTAATAACTCTTTTAGGATAATTTCTCCTCCTCTATCTCCATCCATGAAGAATAAAACGCTTTTTTTAGATTTTATCAATTCTACAACTGATTTCGGGACTTGAGTTCCTTGAACTGCCACTGTATTTTTAATTCCAATTCTAAGCAAATTTAGGACGTCTGCGCGACCTTCTACGATAATTAAATTAGGATCCTTGTCGATATCTGGTCCTGCAGGTAATTTTTCTTTTCCCCAAGAAATGATTTCTCCAAGTTTAATGCCTGTATCAATCTTTTCCTCGATTTCGCTAGGTTCCAAAGATTTTTGATCCCATTCTTTTAAGAGTTCAGCAGCTCTTTCGATAATTTTTTTTCGTTTAGTATCCCTAACATCACGAATTTCTATTAAATTTATTTCAGCTTCACACGGACCAACACGAGATACCGTTTCTATAGTAGCTGCCAAAAGTGCGGTTTCTTTTCTAGTTAAGGAGGATGGAACTTTTATAATTCCTTCAGAAACACCTTCTTTAGATTCATTCTCAACTTCTATTCGCCCAATCCGTCCTGATTTCTGGAGGTCTCTTAAATCCAGATCTAATAGAAGACCTTCTGTTTGTCCGAAGATCGCGCCCACAATATCGCTCTTTTCTACAACACCTCGGATTTTAAATGATGTTTCTATAATATATTTTGTTGTGAAATCTGTTTGATTTGTTATCTTGATCACTTCCCTCTTTTTTTCTTATTATTATATTATATTTAATTATTCAATAAAAATCAAATATTCACATCAATTCTAGATGCATTTTAATTCAAAATTTTTTCTTGAATTAATTCAAATGATAATCTGGTTAAATAATTATTTGGATTACTTTGATTATTTGAATAAATTTTATTATATGATTTATTTTTATGTATTTAATAATGATTTGATATTATTTCTCATTTTGAATAATTTCTTATCTAATAAGAGTGAATAATTCCTTGAATGATTATTATTGATAATTTTTAATTCATCTATTTAGTGATGATTATTTAAATATAATCAAACATTTTATAAAATTTTTTGCTAAAAGATAATTTTTTTTTAGAATTATAATATTATGAATCATATAATGATTTTTTTATGAAGTGCTTGTTTTCAATTTAATATCGTATGAACTCACACAAATTAAAGTAATTATTTATAACTGATGTAAATGGAGAAAATAATAGTCTTAGGAGGGAAGGGCGGCGTTGGGAAATCGAGTATTAGCGCAGCAACAGCATTAATCTTATCAGATTTATTTCCTGACAAAAAACTTTTACTGATTTCTTTTGATATTGCTCATAACCTCTCAGATCTCTTTTTGCAAGAGATTGGAGACAAATTAACTCCCTTAACCGATAATCTATGGGCTATTGAACCTGATCCAAATATTTATGCTGAAGAATATACAAAAGAATTTACGGCAAAAACGCGTGCTTTGATGAAAAAAATGCCGATAATAGGATTAATCCCTCAAATAAAAAATTTTGTAGATACTACATTTACAGCAGATTCAATTCCACTCGCTCTTAAAAATGCCATGTTTTTTCAAAAAATTTTAGATGCCGAAGATCTTAATTCTCAAGGAGTACAATTCGATATTATTGTTGCAGATTTTCCTCCAACGGGTAACATGATTGCGTTATTTGAAATTCCTGAAGATACCGTAAAAGTAGTCTTAAAATATTCCTTGAACTTTTATAATTCAATTAAAGGAACGTTAAAAGGCTTTTCAAAAATGTTCCGAAAAGTAACTCGTCCTTTTGACTCTGACACAAAACAAGAAGAATTAGGAGACGAAATTTTAAAAATGTTAACTGAGCTTGAGGAAAGAGGGGAAAGAATCTCGAATTTAATTCATGATATTGGTTCTCTTAGATTAGTTAGCATTGCTGAAAAGCCAAGTTTCGAAGAAATTAAAAGGGCAAGAGATTTAACGAAAAAATACGTTAATCTTGATGGAGTTCACATTAATATGGTTACTCCAGAGGAATCTGCAAAAAGTTGTGATTTCTGTCGTAAAATTCGCTTAAACCAACTTAAATACGTGAAAAAAATAAAAGATGAATTTGTGAATTTAAAAGTTTGGGAATCCAACAAACTTGAAGATGAACCCATGGGTTTAGAAGGTCTTAGAAAATTAGCTAAAGAGGTTTATGGAGATCTTAATGCCGAAGATATTTTAAATCCCAAAAATATAAAAAAAAGTTTTAATGCTATTGATGTTAAATAAAGCTAACCGTTACTTAAAATCTGGACATTCATGGACATTCGTCCGTCCTCATCTGGGTGACCTGTAACGGAAGGTCCTACTACTTATTTTTAGTAATAACCACCTATCTACTCTAATCTTATTCTATTTGATCGCAAGATTATTTT
>JAUWRB010000196.1 GCA_030610785.1 Promethearchaeota archaeon
TAAAACTGGTGCGAAGAAACTTGCTAAAGCTTTGGGTGAACATGCCGTAACAAAAGTAGGCGGAGCTCTTAATTCATTTGGTACTGGCGTTTTGATCAATATTATAAACGAAGCTGGCGGATTACCCCAAAATAATTTTTCGTCAGGTCAAGACGATAGATCGTCTAATGTATCTGGTGAGAAAAAAGCAGAGGAAATAAAAAAGAGAGGGGGTGTACGCCCACACGGATGTCATCCCGAATGTGTCATTCGATGTTCTGAAGTATGGACAAAACCAGATGGAAGCGACCCTGTTGGAGTTCTAGAGTACGAATCTGTATGGGCATTAGGACCTAATTGCGGAATATATGATTTGGATGTGATAGGAGAATTAAATCGAGCGTGCAACGACTTGGGGATAGATACTATAGAAGCAGGGACCACTATTGCAGTAGCAATGGAAGGAGGATTAGCAGAGTTTGGAGATGGAAAGAAGGCTTTAGAACTTCTAGAAGAAATTCGAAAAAAAACGCCACTTGGGAGAATCATTGCCAATGGAACGGAATTTACAGGAAAAGCTTTTGGAGTAACAAGAATACCTACCGTTAAAGGACAGGCGCTTCCTGCTTATGACCCAAGGGCTATAAAAGGGATAGGAGTTACTTATGCAACCACACCAATGGGGGCCGACCATACTGCAGGTTACGCAATCGCTACAGAAATTATGGGTGTAGGGGGTCAAGCTGATCCTCGCGATACTAAAAAGGCCGACCTCTCGCGCAATTTACAGACTGCCACTGCGGTCATTGACGCAGCAGGATACTGTCTTTTTACAGCTTTTGCCGTCCTAGATATTCCTGAAGGTCTCGTGGGCATGGTAGAATCGGTTAATGGCGTGTTGGGAACTGATCTAACCGTAAATGATATAGCGGATGTTGGAATGCAAATTATTAAAACAGAAATAGAATTCAATAAAGCCGCCGGATTCACTTCAGCAGACGATAGACTTCCTGAATTCTTCAAAGAAGAAAAGCTTTCACCATCCAACGATGTATTTGACGTGCCAGACGAAGAATTAGATAAGGTCTTTGATTTCTAAGAGAATTAAAAATATGCCCATTCAAGTAAGATTGTATGGAAACTTAAAGGAAAAAGTACAACTAAAAAATGATGATGTAGGCGCTCCAAGCATCTTGAACATCGAAAATGAAAATATTACAACAGTATCAGACATTCTTAAAGAGCTAAACATAGAGAAAACGGAAATTAGCCACATATTTGTTAGCTGCACTTATTCAGGTATTAAAAAAAAAGTCAGAGATGGAGATAGAGTAGCATTATTCCCAAGTAACATGGCATTGTTATATAAATGGTATTTTACTAAAGAAGAAAATGGCTGAAAATAATTTTATATCCGTCACAGTTAAACTCTTCGCAGGTTTAAACGAAAATGGTCCAAATAAATCTGAAGCAATTCTCCAAGAAGGGAGTACAATTAATTCGATTTTAGAAAAATATAACATTTCAAAAAAAAAAAAATTGATAATCTTGGTTAACAGAATACCCCACTATGACCGTGATTTTATTCTCAAGAATAACACTACAATTGCCATTTTCCCACCTCTCGGTGGAGGCTAACCTATCTTTCCAAAAATTAAATAAATCTTTTTTTTTTTGTTTTTTTTTATCTAACTAACAAATTAAATTTTAATTCTATAACAGAATTTAATTTTTAAAATTTATAAAACTCTAAGAATCAAATTGAGTCTTATTTAATAGGAAATTAAAATAAAAAAATAAGAGAATTTTAAGATGCTTCTTTTTCTAATGTCTTAAATAAGCGTTGCTTCTTCTCTTCATGGAGTATTTCCAAATCCTCATACATTTTTTTCATGTAATCACCATGAATAGGGTAAAAATACATGAAAATAAGACTAAAAAGGGTAAGAATAGCCGGTACGAGGAAGAATATTGCTATTATTCCGGCCATTGCGCTAACAGGTTGAACCTCTGCGGGAGAATTTCTTACGTAAAAAGTTGCCCCTAATATAAGTGTAGCGATTATTGGACCAATACTATCGCCGGGCTTAGTAAAGAGGGCATTCACTCCTAAAAAAGTATTTTCGCGTCGAACTCCAGTTTTTAGTTCATCCTCATCCATGGAGAGGGTTAGTAGAGTATGACCAAATCCTCCATATATCCCTCCAAGAAGACTTATGCAGATATAACCAATCAACGTAACCGTCAAAGCCAATTCTCCCCCTAATGCATTAAGACTTAAGAAGAAAAATAGTAGCCCTACTATAACCTTCACGCTTCCAAATCGAAGAATTATTTTCCGAATACCCCATTTGGGCCGCAATTTCATGCCTATGAGATTTCCGAATAAAGCGTTCACAACCATCATTGCATAAAAACCCATTATATTTAAGGGCGTTATAAGTTGATAAATAAATAAATAGGGAAGCAATAACGAAACAGCTACAACACTAAATAAATTGTACCCAACAAATATCATGAAAGACTTAGATTTAACGGTTTCTTTTAGTCCATTTAAGAATGAAAGCGCCTCGTCATCTTTATATTCTTCTCTTTCACGGACAAATGTTGCCACGAGGAAAAACATTATAAAGCATAGCACTGCAACTCCAATGGACATTATTTGAAATGCAGGGATGCCTAAAGCCTTGGTGCCAGCGAAAACAATAACTAAAAACCCTGCCAGTATACCAACTATTCCACTTAAATAACTCAATTTAAGTCGATCGTTCACATTAGGGGCAATCTCAGGCAATAAAGCCATCCAACACCCGACCACAAGAGACAACCCCATATCACACGTGCACATAGTGAATAAGAAATGAAAGAATATCACTATTTGGTCAGTATAACTCCATGGAAACCACGCAAGCACGAAAAAGATGCACCACATTAAGCCCCCCCAACGTATATATATTAAACGGCGGCTCCCCCAACGTTTTCTATCTGTTCTATCGCTCATTATTGATAGAATAGGGGCGTTAATGGCGTTGACACCCGCGTATATTATCAAGCCTAAATTGAACAGACCATCTTCGAGCCCTAAATCATCGTAGAAAAAATCCACATAAGTTAGCATGAAGATACCTCCTATGATGGTCCAAGCCGAAACTCCTAGAAGATATCCTACTGTATTATTTCTCGTGTTATTTTCCATTTTTAACACTTTTATTTATGGTGTTTTTAAACTTTAATAGAGTAGAGTAGGATAATAAAATAGTTAATTCTTTTAATTTTAACTAACAAATTAATTTTTAATTCTATAATAGAGTTTAATTTCTAATATTTATAAAACTTTAAAGAGAAATCACAAAAATATAGGAATTAAAATAAATAATAATAAAAAAATACATATTTATAGTAAAGAATAAATTTCAAAAATGTATTTTTTATGGATAGACAAGCTAAATTTGAATTATTAAAAGAATTAGGGAGTAAAAAAAACTCTAAGATCATTGTTTGTGAAACCTACTTAAATTATTTGAATTTAAATCCATATTTGAAAAAATTTTCAACTTTATTAGAGGAATTCTTGATTAAGTATTTTGAAGATTCTGAGATAAAACCTATAAAAAGCAAATTATTAATTTTTAATTTTCCTGGAGAAGATTATTCAGAGCCAATGATAAAGATTAAATATCCAGATACAGATGATTTTGACAACCTCAAAATCAAGGATGATATTGAAGAAAAATTTAAAATCTTTCTAATAAATAACTCTAAAAATGTTAATGAATTTCAAGTATATAGAAAGATACAACGGCAGTTCCGCTTTATAATTCGAAGGGAGTAAGTTAAATGGATCCGAACGATTATTTTTCGATCACAAATTATTTATCTAATTTTAATTAAAAAAATAAATCAAAAGATTAAGAATATTTTATTGATTCTTTTAGCCAATGGCTTCAAAAGTCCACATATTATTAAATTTTTCTCTTAATTCTTCTGATAGAGTAGGATCTACTACATCCATACATGCGAAAATTTGCCAAGGTTTTATTGGATTTTGAAGTTTGAAAATTATTCTTCTTTTATCGAAGATATCATAATGAGTAGGAATTTTTTTATAAATAAATTTCATTTCGAAATGGTGAATCTTTGGGTTTAAATTGTTAAGTTTAAAGATTTTTTCTTTTATTTTATTAAAAAGCGCTTTATTTGTGTTTTCTTGATCATCTGAAAGTGGTCTGTCGTCAAAACCGAAAGTAAACAATACTTTAACACAAACTCCCCGCTTTAAAACCTTTCTAATACCTTCAAAAAAAAAATTATCATCAGAATAAATTTTCTCAGTATTTTCGTTAATAAAACCAATTAGCAATAACTCGCTTTGTAATTCATTTAAGTACTTCTTATATAACGAAAAAATTGGCTGAGTCCCGAATACAGAAGACCAAAATATTTTAGAAGGCTCTTTTTTGATAAATACATTAGTATCGTATAATTTAGTCTCAATAATTTTCGCTTGTTGATATAAAAATGATGATTTTTTTTTATATTCGTTGGTTTGATGAGTCATTAAGTTATCTAAAGCCTTATTAAGTGTTACAGATTGATATTTTTTTGGTCGCGATTCTATTACTTCAATCATTCCTTTACTTCTCAAATCATCTAAGACTTCGTAAATTCTTCCACTAGGAACATGCGATTTAGTAGATATTTCTCGAGCTGTCAACCAATTAATTTGAGACGATTGCACAACCGCTAAAAACGCATTAATCGCATATGTAGAAAGACTTGCTGCTTGTAAAAATTCAATCAAATCGTCCAATATATTATCAGACATTTTCAATCTTTTATTGTTTTTTCTTTTTAAACTCAAATTTGTTTTTTTTGATCGAAAACCTTTATCTAAACATTATAATATACGATTATTATAAGAACTTATATAAGGTTTTTGAATAGTGAATGAATATAAACAAATATTGTTGAAATTATTTAATCAAAATGCACGAATAGCACAAACATTTGGAATGAAACTTTCTTATGGTGAGAATGATCAGGCGATTATAACATTACCTTATAATCCTGATTTGGATCATGCCGGGAACGGAATCCACGGTGGAGTCATTGGGACTTTATTGGATAACGCTGGTTGGTTTACATGCGCTTTGGCTCATGAAGGTTTTGTAGTTACCTCCGAAATAAGTTTCCATCTGCTTCGACCAGCAATAAAGACGGAACTTCATTCTCAAGGGGCGATTATAAAAATGGGGAAGCGACAGATTATTGCCGAGATGCGTTGTTGGAATGAAATAGGTATCTTAATTGCGCATGGTACAGGCACATTCCTATCTATTAAAAAATCCTATCGTTAAACCTAAGACTGGGCGCTGCGTAATGTTAAAGGTGGATCAAAATGAATGTTGAAGATATACAGGATGTTATTTATGAGAAGGAAGAGAATGGAATTTGTACTGTTACATTAAACACTCCAAAAAGAAAAAATGCTATGTCTATTATTACCTTTTTAGAATTAGTAACTATACTTGAAGACATGGAAGCTGACAAAAATGCAAAAGTATTAATAATCACTGGTAAGGGGGATGCTTTTTCTTCCGGATGGTATTTTAATATGAAAATGCTTACGTCTGTTCCTTCCGAAATAATGGAGGAAATCGATTTACTGGATGTCGCACAAAAAAGAATGTGTATGAAATTATGGAATTTCTCTAAACCAGTAATAGCAGCAATAAATGGGCTGGCCGTTGGAGGGGGGTTTACTATGGCTTTAGCGGGGGCCGATCTAATTTATATGGCGGAAGACGCGTGGATAGGTTTTTATTTTGTAAAGCGAGCTATAATAGCAGAATTTGCCGTACATTTCTTATTACCGTTCTATGTTGGATTTCAAAAAGCAAAAGAAATTTTGTATTTTGGAGATAAAATCTCTGCTCAAGAAGCCGAAGAATTAAGGTTAGTAAATAAAGTTTTACCTCTCGAAGAATTAATGCCTTATGCAAGAGAGCAAGCTCTAAGGTTAATACCACCAAAAGGTCCAAGCTTATCTATTAAATTAATGAAAAAAACGATTCATGATTATTTCAGAGAAATTCTATCGAAGACCTTAGATTTAGAAAATGAAGGGCTTAGAGCATGCATAGAAACTTCCGATTTTAGAGCATCTTTAAAATCTTTAGTAACAAAGAAAGAACCCCTTTTTAAGGGTAAATAATTAAAAATATCAAGAATGAATTAAATAATAGAAAATAAATTTTATTAAAAGGGTAAATAATATTAAAATGAATGTTGAAGATATACAGGATGTTATTTATGAGAAGGAAGAATAAAAATAGGCATTAGTTTCGTACTCTTTATTGTGTATTGTATTTATATTGCTAATGAAGGAGATTATTCTGCTCCATTTGGCAGTCACCCTTATGGCTACTGGTTGTATTCATGCATCCTAACAATCGGGTGGTTATTAATCATAGTTGGTATTCCAGGAGCTATAATCTGCGTATTATATTTCACAGTATAGCGAAATAAATTTGATAATTAAATTTTCCTTATTTTCATTTTATTAATTTTTCACGTTCTAATTTAATTTATATACTACTTCAACTTATCTATAAATGAAGTAATGATGAGATGGATGTCATCATCTCCGATTAACTGTTATATTTTTTGTATATAAAATCATGTTGTTGATTCAATCATCTATAAAAAGATCTAGAACGATTTTAAAAAATGAAA
>JAUWRB010000115.1 GCA_030610785.1 Promethearchaeota archaeon
CTTATACAGCGGGGGAGAATCGAAATATATCGTCAGCGTTTACGACAAGAACTTTAGGATGGCGCAAAAAAGATTATACGATTTAAGGCTTTCAAACATTCACACCAGACTTAAAATGGAAAAAATTAACGAGCTATTGGAAGAGGAAAGTCTAATTCAAAGACAAATAGACGAAAAAAACCTCGAAATAGACAAGCTCAAGGACGAGAACAAGTATAAAAACCGAGAGAGCCAATCCCTCGAAATTGGCGAGAATAAAAGACTCATTAAAAGCTTGAGAAAGGAAATCAAAGCGTTAAAAAACGATCTTAAGAATAATGGCAAGTTAATGGGAAAAACACACAAAGAACTCATTGAAATCGAAATCGAAAATGAAATCGTGGATAACTTAAAAGCGTTAAAAGAACTCAGGAGACCAGCGGAGAGGCGTAATCGGAGGTTTAACGACCATTTTCACAAGGTCTCAAGAAAACTAATCGAGCTTTGCCTCGAAAGAGATATCGATACCATCGCCATCGGGTATAACCCTTCTTGGAAGCAAAACGCCAAGTTCGGGAGGAAAAACACCCGCTTTTTCCAGCAAATACCTTTCTACACGCTGATTAGGACGATACAATACAAGGCACATTTAGCCAGGATCAAGGTCGTCTTAGGCGGGGAAGCGTACACTTCGAAGTGTTCCGCCTACGATTTCGAGCCCATCGAGCGCAACGACAGAGGCATTTACTGCGGCGTTCGCTCCCCAAGAATAAAAGTGCCGTTGACCGATAAAGAGAAAAAATACATCAATTATCTCAGGAGCGGTCATTCCAAAATAGAAATCAAAAAAAAAGACCAGATTTTTGTCTTACGCTTGGACGAGAGTCGCAAACACTTGTTGTTTTACGAGACATATAAAAATCGGGAGCGAGTTGTAAGTCGTTTGAGTTTAGGAGCGATTTTAAGATGGTTTACCCCCATTCCCTTTTTTATTCCATTTTTTGCAACATTTACATCCATTCGGACATCAACGGGGCGTTTAATATCGGCAGGCTGTTGCTCCCAAATCTCTTCAATGAGGACACAATCTCGCCAAGGAACATGTTAATATCGCCGTTGAAGGTAAAAAGTCTTAACAGGGTAAAGAAAAAAGATAAAGAAGAAATAATGAACAAAAATCTAGAAAAAATACAAAAACGAGTCGCGTTAGCTTAGGTTTTCACGACATAAAGGTTTAGTCCTTCCTAAAAGGATAGTCCAATTTCTATTATTCTTTACAAATTATTTATAAATGAAATTCTTAGGAATTGTAAAATAAAATGTTGTCCCTTTACCCGACATGCTATTAAACCAAATATCGCCCCCATGAAGTTGAATTAATCTTTTAGTTAATGTCATCCCTAATCCTGAACCAGAAACGGGTTTTGATGAATCGTTTTCCATTCTTTCAAATTCTCTAAAAACAACTTCAAAATCTTCTTTTTCAATTCCGATTCCTGTATCTTCAACTTGAAATTCCCAATGATCAGTTCTTTCAATTGCTCGAAACATGATGGAACCTTTTTCGGTAAATTTTATCGCGTTATTAATCAAATTAAGTAAAATCTTTTTAAATCTTAGAGGGTCCGCTTTTAAATAAGTGTTCTCGTCTATCCCGATAATTTTAAAATCTAATCCTTTCTTCACGCATGAAGGTTTTATTATAGAAAGGATTTCTTCTAAAATTAGTAGTAATTTGAATTTTTTTACATCTAATTTTAATCTAGCAGCTTCAATTTTTGAAAGGTCTAAAATAATGTCTATTAGTTCAATTAAATTATTTGATGACGATATAATATCTCTAAGATAATCTTTTTGCTCTTCAACTAATTCGTTTCCATATATCTCTTCTAATAATATTGAAGAAAAGCCCAAAATAGCGTTTAAAGGAGTTCTTAATTCGTGAGACATTGAACCTAAAAATTTAGATTTGAATTCTAGCGATGCTACAAGTTGATCTAATAATACTTCTTGATTTATCTCGTAATTCTTCCTTTCAGTAACATCTATAAAATAAGATTCAATGATTGATGATCCCTTTATTTTTAATAATCCTGAAGTTATTTCTATATTAATCCATTTATTGTATTTATTTTTAATTAGAGCTTCACATTTATTAGACCGTCCTGATTTTTCTTCGTGAATTCCTTTATTATAATAACTTTTAACTAGTTTTAAATCACCCTTACTAAAAAAATTAAAGAGATTTATTGAGATCAATTCACTTTGTTGATATTGAAATAATCTTTCAGCGACCACATTTGCTTTTAATATTTTACCTTCTTTATCGTGCAATAATATTGCAAGTGGACAATTATCGATAAGAGAGTTTAAACTCTCCACGGATTCTTTTAATTCTTTTTCTTTTTGTTTAAGACGCTCTAATAAATTTGTAGTTGTGTTAAATTCAATTTTCTTTTCTTCTATAGATTTATTATTAATTGAATGGTTTTTCATGGGGTTGTATCATAATTTTTATAAATTTTTAATATATAGTGTTTAGAAGGTGTTTTCACCCCTAATAGATAAAACTTATCATATATAAACTTATTGAGGAATAACGAAAATGCTCTTAAGTAAGTAGTTATCCTTTTTTATCCAATTTTAACGAAATAAATTTGTTAAATTTTAATTTGAGATTAAAATTAATAATAGAAAATTTTATTTCGGGATACCGCAACAGATATGTATTAAAACAGTCATTTTTATTATTATAAATCCTTTTTATAATTAATGAATGATCTATCAACCAGATTCATGAATATTTCTGCTGAAAAAGGGAATAAATACGCTAAGGATATCAACTTATCAAATCGTACGGAAAAAATTAAAGAGTTTCTAAATAATATATTAGAGCTCATCAGCTTTAATCTACAAGCAGAATTTAATCGAATTTCATCTTCTCAATTGGGGCAATTTAATACTAAGGAAATCGGGAAAAATATTAGAGAGATAATCGAAAAACAACTCGAAAAAATGATTTTTTTAATTGAAAAAGAAAGAGGCACGTATCCTCAAATAGAAGAATACATTCCCAATAAGTTAAAAAAGCTTTATTTTGAACTTATTAAAGACGAAAAAATTAAAATAATAGTTGAAGAACTCTTTGAGATGAATTTATTTCACGATTTTGGACAAATAACAGATCGGCTTAATAATTTGGATGTGGCAACGATAGATCTCATTCTAAGGTATCTTACTATTATTAACATCATAAGAAGAATTAGTCGAAGAGAGATTCTGAAGAGAGAGCCTTCAATTAAAAAGAAATAATCTAAAATTTTTCTTTTAATTATTCTAAAAAATATATTTGAAAATGCTTCTTAATGAGACTAAGAGTTCCTTTAAAGTCAGATATATCTATTAATCTATTTAAATCTTGAATGTCATTTAATTCGTTTTTATATTTTTTTTTAAAATCCATCGTGAAGTTATGCATTAGATTTTCTAAAAATGCGTTTTTTTTGTTTGTTATAATTAATGTGGCAAATCCTAATTCATCATAATTTACAATAATATCTACTTTTTTAGTTTGAAGGACATCAATTTTATCTGTTTTATCTATAAATTCTGAAAGAATATGATTAATTCCTATTAAAATATTACCCCATATAGCGGAGTCTGTTTTATTTATATATTTAAATTTAAAAGAATAAAGAAGAACTCCAGATTTATGATAAATGTTTATGAAATAAATTTTATTTGTTATAACTAAAAATGATTCAGGTTTTTTAATTAGCATTAAACATACAATAAACGTGTTAATCCAAAAAAAAATCATGTATAATTCTCTAAAAATAGTTAATTGGAAGAAAAGATATAAAATAAACATTATTAAATGAACGATAAATATTAAAGTATATCTAAGAAAATCCTTACCTAATTCTTTGCTTCTTGCGTTATAATACACGTAAATTGAAATGTATAGAGAATAAATTATTATGGAAACATAATAAATAGTTAAAATTAATGTAATTATTCCATTAAAGTAAAAATTAATACTTGATAAATCAGTAATTATAAAAGGCGTTGCGTTAACAGGACTTATTTCTATCTGAATAGAATCAGGCGAGAATAAATTTCCAATTAGTAAACCAAGAAGAACTGTGAAAATTAAAAACGGAAAAATTTGTATTTTCATATATTCTTTAAAAAAATAATGAATTAGCGAAACTATTTGTAAGGAAAAAGCTCCAGATATAACAAGTAACTTCCATGACATTAGATTAACGATTTCTGAAGAATAAATGAGCACGGAAAATAAGTAAAGAGTTGAAAATATTATTCCACTATTTAAAATGGCTACGATATTTAAAAATACAATTAATTTCGTTCCATAGACCTCACGATAATGGATAACATGAATTATAGTAAAAGTGCTTATACTTAGCGATAAGATACATGTGATTATTAACGATAGCGTAAAAATGGGCATGATTAACTATTATAAAATAGATCGTGAGTTTTTTAAAAACTTAAGATTTCTAGAAACTATAATTTCTTATTAAATATAGAATAAGAATTCATTTATAATATTTTATAATTCATTAATTTATTAAGCTGCATAAATTATTCGATAAAAATTAACATTTAAAGTAATTTTCCGTACCTTTTTTGTTTTTTTTTTTTTATAAAAATCGTTATTATATATTATTAGATACAATGAAAGGACTAAAATATTCTTTTATTATATCTTTTGTATCTCTAAATTCTGAAATATCAATTAAACCGTTTAAGTTATATAATTTTTCTTTATTTTCTTCAATAAACTTGTCCATGAAGTTCTTTACTGCTTTTTCAATAACAATGTTTTTGTAATTTGTTATTAACAAAATTGCTATACCAAGTTCGTTATTATATTCAAAAATTATATCTCTTTCCTTCATTTTAATAAGATTTAGTTGATCTTTCTTATTAATTAAGCTATTTAAGATATGGTTAATTCCAATCAAGATGGAGCCTTTTAAAAGAGATTCTTCGGTTTCTTTGCCTGTCTCGAAACTAAAGGAATATAGAAGTATCCCGGATTTGTGAAAAATAATAAAATCATATATCTTATTATCAAGAATTGTAAAAAAATTAGGTTTAGATATAATGATATAAAGAGAAAATATTCCATTAATTATTAAACAAAATAAATGAAGAGTCCTAAAAAAAAAAAAATTTGTCGTGATATAACCGATATATACTAATATATAAAACGAGTAGCTAATTAAAAACAAGCTTAATATTGGCTTCAATTCTTTATTTCGAATTTTAGAGTAATTTTTAATACCAATATACCACATTAAAAGCACGATTGCTATACAAAAAAAAATAATTAATATTAACAAATTAACATTTTGAAAGACATAGTAATAAATATTTCCGGCTTGTATTACGACAATCGAATTTGGATCGTATAATATACTTATAATGAGTCCATTTACAAATGCATAAATAAACGCAATTCCATACCTAATTTTATTGTACTCTAATATTAACATTTCAAGCATGTTTAAAGTTCCAAAAGAAAGAATACCAACCACTATTGAAGTTTTCCATAAACTTAAGGCGAAATCTTTGTTGATATCTCCTTCAATAGATAAATTAAAAGTAGTAGAATAAAAAATTCCATTTAATAAACTACTTAAAATTAGGAAAAAAATAATAATTGAAGGTCTATAATTCTCTCGATGGATAATAATATAGAAAATCTGAACGATAGAGATTATTATAGAAATACTTATGATTAATATTGAATCTAACATGTATAAATAATACCATTAATAATTAATTGAACTTCAATTTCAGAAACATTATAATAATACATTTCGTTATTTTTAAATTTAATCACATTGATTTTTAATATTTTAAGTTATCCGTAATAAATCAAAGAACATGAATGAGTTTAACATTTTTTTAAAAAAGGAGCAAATACTTAATCAACTTGTTGAACACTATAATTTAAAACCTATTAATGATAGATTATTAACCTTTATTGAAGATATCTTAATTAAATTACCTGATTTCAGCGGACAAGACATCGATAATGATTTAATTGGAACGCTTTATCAACAAAAAATAAATCAGGAAGAAAAAAAGGTTTTAGGTGAATTTTACACTCCCAGAGATGTGGTGGACTACATTTTGAATGCCCTGGATTATACAACTTCGAATAACATTGAAAATAAAAAAATAATAGACATTAGCTGCGGATCAGGCAGTTTTTTAATTCAGAGCGCCAGAACCTTAACTAATCGTTTACTTAAAAAATTGAATTTAAATTCGTGGGATAGTTATAACTTAGAAGAGCTAAATAGAATTATCAACACTATTCAAAAAAATATTTATGGAATTGACATTAATCCCATAGCTTGCATTTTATGTCAAATAAACATTCATTTTACACTATTTCCTCTATATCAAAGAATAAGTGAATCAGAAATAGACTTTAAAGCCCCAATATTTAGAATTTTTTGTAAAAATGCTTTTTCTTTAATTAAAGAAGGCATGGGATTAATAAAGCATGACAATTTATTTGATTTTGTCGTAGGAAATCCGCCTTATTTATTTATAAGGGACATTTCAAGCGAGCAGAGATTTATAATTGAAAATAGTAATTTTATAACTAATAAAGGTCAATACGATTATTACCAGATCTTTATAGAACTTGGTATAAAATTATTGAAAAACCAAGGAAAGTTAGGTTATATCGTTCCAGATTCAATTTTAGCTTTATCGAATCGTTTAATTATTAGAAAGTATATTTATAACACGACAAAAATAAAAGAAATTTATTACACCGGACCTAAATTCGATGATCCCGTGGTTTCAAATATAATATTAATTTTAGAAAAAGAAAACAATAACCTGGAAAGGAAGAAAAACGCTATTCGAACTAAATTGTCCGATCGATTAGAAAATCAAATTCTTCAGAAAATATTAGAGAAATGGGATTTTAAATTCTTAATTCATTTAAACGACATAGATATTTCTATTATCGAACATTTAAACAATAATTTTCCCAAATTAAAAGATTTAAATAAAAAAGAAGGTTTTAAGATAAGCATTTGTAGAGGAGTTGAGTTAGCTAAGACAGGGGAGATAATTTATTGTAATAGATGTAAAATGTATTTTCCCGTACCTAAAAAGCATTTACTCTGTCCAAAATGTAAATCCAAATTGAAAAGAGAGAATTTAGAAAAAATAATTCGTGATGAAATTCCAGATGATAAAAAAGAAGATTTTAAATCGTTCTTGTACTCGATTAATCGGTATCAGATAAAAAATAATAAGTATATTGATGTAAGTAAAAAAGGGATTAATTATAAGGATTTGAACATCTATAAAGATCGAATCATCATAAGGCAATTAAGCCAAAATAACTTAATATGTGCCACTTACGATACAAATTTTTCTTTAACTTCGCAATCCTTCTATAATTTAAAAATCCATCAATCTCCTATTAGAGAGTTTAATCATTATTATATTCTAGGGTTAATTAATTCTAAGCTTTTATCATTTTGCTTTATTAAATCGTTTGGTTCATATAAGAAATTATTTCCCAGGATTTTAATAGAAAAAATTAAGGCTCTTCCGTTGAAAACTCCAGAAAGTCCAGAAGAACGAAAAATTGCTATAGAAATTATTGAACATGTAAAGGAATTATTAGAACTAAACGAAAAGAATCAAAGAAAAATAGGCGATATTCAAGATAAAATAGATTCATTAGTATTTGATTTATATCAAATCTCAAACGATCATCGGGAGTATATTTTAAATTTCATGGATAAATTATAATCATTTCAAAAAATTATTATCTTTCAAATTATATTATATAATTGGTGGAAAAAAAATGGAAAGGACTGCTCAACTTAATAGAAAAACAGCAGAAACGGATATCTCAATTGAATTAATTTTAGATGGCTCCGGTAAACATGAAATAGAAACAGGTTTTAAATTCATGGATCACATGCTAGTATTATTAACAAGGCATTCAGGCATTGATCTCATGGTTAAAGCTTCTGGAGATCTAACACATCACATCATCGAAGATATTGGAATAGTTTTAGGAGAATGCTTCGCTAAAGCTTTAGGAGATAAAAAAGGCATTAATAGATATGGCTCGGCTCTTATTCCAATGGACGAATCGATTGCTAGATGTGTTATAGATTTTTGTGGTCGAAAAGCTTTAATTTTAGATTTAAAACTAAACGAATGTGACATAGAAGATGTCGCAGTAGAGGATGTACGGCATTTCTATAATTCATTCGCAGAGAACGCTAAAATGAATCTCCATTTACATGTACTTTATGGAGACGATCAGCATCATAAGGTTGAAGCAGCATTTAAAGCACTTGCTCGGGCAATAAAAGAAGCAATTAAAATTGTTTCAGACGAGATTCCTTCCACTAAGGGAGTACTTTAAATTTCTTTTTAATTTTTTATTCTTAAATCTATTAATTCTCTTATGAATTCTTCTAAACTTGGTTTTTCTAACTTTTGAATCGTATCTTTTATATGTTTTTTAGTCTAAAATGACCTATGTCCGGATTATCTTTTGTTATCTTAATTTGAGAGAGTTTTAAACTCTGTGGGTTCGGGCTGTGCTACATCCCTAATTTTAATTTTTTTATCAAATACAGCAGCTTTCATGATTAAATTATTAATAATTCTTCTTTATATCTTTTTGAATTTATATTTATCAATAGGAATTTTATTAAATAATTCTCTATAATTATCATTATCATTATCTCAATAAAAATCAAAATATCTCATGAAAGACAAATGTATAGATTGTGGTAAATGTTGCTTAGAGACAGAAATGATTGTTTCTTCTAAAGATATCGAATTAATACTAAAAAAAGCGCCAAACCACTCAAATATGAGAGAATTCGCAATTTTAAGCGATGATGGATTTTATAAACTAAAAAATATTGATGGACATTGTGTATTTTTTGACTTGTCATCCAAAAATTGCGTGATTTACGATATCCGCCCTCAAGGTTGTAGATTTTATCCTCTTATTTACGATTACGAAAATGATGAATGCATTTTTGATAATCATTGTCCAAGAACTCACTTATTTTATCGTAATAAACAAGAATTCAAGCTAATGTGTGAAAAAATAAGGAAATTTTTGAAGGAACAATTAAAAATGATTTTATAATTTTATTTTTATTTCACGCCTTTTTCCCATCTTCTCTTTTCTTCTTCTTTTTTATCTTTTTTACGTAATATCTTATCTTTAAAAGAAGAACGCTCGTCATGGCGCTTGACATATTGAATGTCGTATTTTTCTATTAAGTCTTCAACATTTCCTCCCTTTGACATTATCTTATCTTGAAGGCCATCCTCGAAAAATCTATTTTTTTTAAATTTTTTAGCAGGCCCTCCGTTATAAATCCATCCTGCCTCTAATTCTTGCCCAACCATGGTTGATGACCAAGTGTTTAAAATGCAGTTTTTTCCAATATGAGTACCGGGCATGATAATTGTATGGGCGCCTATTCGAACATTTTCCTCAATTATCGTTTTTCTAATTATAAAATGATTTCCAATAATAACTGCTGATTGTATAATGGCTCCTTGTCCAACTACCACATTTTCGCCAAATTCAATGAATTCAGTATCGACCCACCCTTCAAAGAGCGAATTAGAGAATTTTGTTTTCACATTAAATACCTTAAAGCAAATATTATCTAAAAAAGGAAATGGAAACTTATGTGAAAGCCAAGTTGGCCACCTTTTTATCGTATTTCTAATGCTCCAATACCTGTAATCCTTATCAGAAACATCTCGTAGAAAAACTCCTTCTCTAGGTTTATGGATCTTATTAATGATTACTAATAATATTTTAGCAAAAAATATTGCTGAAAATACTATAGATACATATGCCACGAAACAAAACAGTGGAAGGTAAATATAAAAATGAAC
>JAUWRB010000216.1 GCA_030610785.1 Promethearchaeota archaeon
AAAGACGCTTCTTGAAAAGAGAGAACAGTCTATTTAACCATAATTGTTTCTGTCTAGCCTCCTTCCGGAGACTTTAGCGAACCTATAACTTCTACCACTAAACGGTTTGTACAAGCTTTTTGGGCGTTAGACGCAAGTTTAGCTTATAGTAAGCATTATCCCGCAATAAATTGGCTTGATTCGTATTCAAATTATCCCGAATACATTTCAGATTGGTATGATAAGCGAGATATTAATTGGCCGGAGATAGACATTGATTGGTTTGAATGTAGAAACCTTGTAAATGAAATATTATCTAAAGAAAACGAATTAATAAACATAACCCAGTTAATAGGGGAAGAAAATTTACTTGAGGAACAACAATTAATTCTTTTTATAGCGGAATTAATTAGAGAGTCTTTTTTAATCCAAAATGCCTTTGACGAAATAGATAATTATACTAATATCAAAAAATTGATGGGACATATTAAGTTAATTTTATTACTATATAATGAGAGCAAAGAACTCTTAAAACAAGGAATTATCTTAGAAGATATAAAAGACCTAAAAATTATAGCCGAAATTAGAAGAATTGGGAATTTTATACCTAATAATGAATTTTCCGAAATCTTAAATTTAAAAGAAAAAATGTTTAACGAAATTAATTCTTTAAAATTAATTTTTGGTGTTTTAGAAAAAAATGAGCATTATTTATAAAAAAATAAATCAAATTATTGGACCGTTATTATTTTTACAAAACGGGCACGATGTTCAATATGGGGAGATTGTCAAAATCCACATTAATAATGAAACAATTCGCACGGGTCAAGTAGTAAAAATGAGCGAAGATTTAATTGTCGTTGAGATGTTTGAAGAAACTGACGGATTATCTTCTAAAAACTCAGAAATAATATTTACAGGAGATTCTTTCAAAATAAAAGTTTCGGAAGAAATGTTGGGGCGTACATTTAATTCTTTAGGTATGCCGATTGATATAAGTACAAAAAAAATATTAAAATCTGAAGTTTTATCTGAAATAGAATTAGATATTAATGGTACACCAATTAATCCTTTTGGTAGAGAATATCCTTCAGATATCATTCAGACGGGTGTTTCAGTTATTGACGGGTTATTCACGCTTATTAGGGGTCAAAAACTTCCGATCTTTAGCGGACAAGGAATGCCTCATAATAAATTAGCTGCTCAAATTGTAAGTCAAGCAAAGGTCTTAACAGATGAACCATTTTTAATAATTTTTTGTGGAATTGGAATTATTAGAGACGAGGCTATTTATTTTTTAAAGAAATTTCGAGATAGTAGAAATATTCAAAATATAATTTCATTCATAAATTTTTCCAATGATCCAATAATGGAACGATTGATAATTCCAAGAGTTGCGTTAACAACAGCAGAATACTTTGCTTTTGAAAAAGACATGAATGTTCTTATTGTTTTAATTGATATGACAAATTACGCAGAAGCTTTAAGAGAATTAAGTGCTAGCAGGGAAGAAATTCCAAGTAGAAAAGGTTACCCGGGATATTTATACTCTGATTTTGCTTCCCTTTACGAAAGAACGGGTAAATTAAAGGGAAAGAAAGGGTCAATAACCCAGATTCCAATTCTGACAATGCCAAATGACGATATCTCCCATCCCATCCCAGATACAACTGGATACATTACTGAAGGGCAATTAGTTTTTAATCGAATTTTACATAAAAAAGGTATTTATCCTCCCATGGAGGTATTAGCTTCAATATCAAGACTCATGAAGGATGCAATCGGTAAGAAAAATACAAGGGAAGACCACGCTAATATTAGCTCTCAATTATTAACATTATATTCAAAATCCCTTGAAGCGCGAGCTCTTATTTCGATCGTTGGAGAAGATAGTTTAAATTCAAATCAAAAGAAATTATTGAAATTTGCAAATAATTTTGAAAACAACTTCCTTAATCAAAAAGTTAACGAAAATAGAGATTTTTTAAAGACATTTGAACTCATGTGGGAAGCGTTATCAATTTTACCGAAGAACCAATTATTTAGAATTCATCAAGACTATATCGATATATATTATCAAGAATAGATATAAGGGTGTAAAAAATTAGTTTTAGAGATATTAAACCAACAAAAACGAATTTAATCAAATTACAAAAAAAATTGGATTTTGCTATTAAAGGTGAAAGTTTTTTAGAATATACCATAGAGCAATTAATGAACCAAATTAAGATATTTTGGCTAGATTATCAATTACAGAGAAAAAACTTTCTAAATTTATTTAGAAAGGTCTTAATCAAATTAAACCAAACTTATAAAGAAATGGGAAAGAATAATCTCGTCATGATTAGTAAATTAAGTAAGATACAATATAACACCTTAATTCATTTAAAGTATGTGAAAGATAAAGGATCGATATACCCTAATATAGATCTTAAATTTAAAAAAGATAAAACCCTTCCTGCGTATTCTTTTTCAAATACAAGCCCTCATCTTGATTATTTGATTATTATTTCAAAATTATTTTTTAAAAATTTAATCTCTTATATAGAAATAGAAGATAGGTGCCTTAAATTATCCTTAAACTACAAAAAAATTAATCGCAGGAAAAATGGCTATAAACATTTAATAATTCCACAATTACAAAAAGATATTAAAAAAATTAAGGAACTTTTAGAAGAAACCGAAAGAGAAAATTTTATTCGCTTAAAAAAAACAAAAGATTTGATAAATAAAAATGGAAATTATTTTTATGAGGTGTTTAAATGAGAAAATACAACGATATGACTTTATTTAAAGCTTATATTAAAAGAAACTATAAAGACCAATTTCTAACACATCTTTCTCTTCTAAAAAATGTTCATATAATGCCAAAATCAGGGACTGAATTAAAAAAAAAAATTGAAGAGAAGGACCCATTTGTAGAAAAAGTTAAAGTATTAAGACAAAATTTTAATTTCCTGTATAAAAAATTAAAACTTAGCGAATTTGAATTACAAAAACAAAAATTTGATAAAGAAAAAAGAATAAAATTTGTAGTGAAAGATTTAAAGGAGTTAATGAATAAAACTTCGGAAGAAATAAATTATTATACTCAACGTATTAAAGAGCTTGAAATGTATATTGCTATAGCTCAATTAGAATTGGAAGATAAGGAAACTATAAATAAATGTTATGAGTTTTTAGAAAAATTTTATTTAAATCGATTTAGTTTAACTTATTTTGATCAATTAAATTTTAAAGTTTTTACGACTTTTTCAAAAAATTTAGAAAATTTAAAGACTCTTTTTGAATTCTCTGAATTCCCTAATTTTTATCAAACAACTCAATTATCTGAAGAGAGAATTATTTTTTTTATAATTTATCCAAAAGAAAAGGAAAATGATTTTATCGAAAGAAAAAGCTTGATTCATGCTGAAGAAGTGCATCTTTTAAAAAAATATTTGACTTGGGATAAAATTAACTTTTCAAGGATTAATAAAGAAATTGCAAATATTGAAAAAACTTTATTAAAATATAAAAAAGAGTATAACCAAATTAGGAACAAAAATCTCGATAAATTTGCTGCAATTAACGAAATAGTTAATAATATTGAGGAATATAATTGGGCTGAAAGACAATTTGAAGAAATCTCGTTATCCCAATTGGTTATTAAATTTTTTGTCCCTTTAGGTAAAAGTCAAGAAATTAGTAAAAAATTACGTGAAATTTTCAAAGAGAACGTGAAAATTCAAGTAAAGAATATTTCTAAAAAAGGTTCAATTAATAAAGTTAATGAATCCCAATTTCGACATGAGGAGAAAACATTAAATGCAAATTCGTATAATAATGAAGAGATATCAGGAGAATTAGAACATAAAACTCCTACAATGATGAAAAATTATCCAATTATTAGATCTTTTGAAGCATTGACAAAATTGTATGGTGTTCCCGATTATAACGAAATCGATCCAACGCCCTTTATTGCAATTACATTTCCGTTATTATTTGGTTTAATGTTCGGGGATATTGGTCATGGTATATGTTTAATGATAGCTGGATTAATAGGGGCGATTATTTTTGTAAAACGAGAAGGCAGTCTTCACGATTTTAGCGTAATAATCTTTTTTTGTGGTTTGGGTGCAATTTTCGCGGGATTTTTATATGGAGAGTTTTTTGGAAGTCATGAGATATTAGGATGGCATTTAGAACCAATTTTTCAAAATCCCATGGATGACATAATGTCTATTTTCATGTTAGTAGTTTTAATTGGCATTATTCACATTAATTTTGGTTGGTTCATACAATTCTTAAATTATTGGAAACAAGATACGAAATATTTAGCATTTTCTGATTCATTTTTAAAAATTTTATTATTAACAGGAGGTTCAATTTTACTTTTTACTTGGCGTTTTGATATTAACGCGTGGCTGGTTCATCCGTATCCCATTTTATTAGTTTTAGTCCCCGGCTTATTATTAATAATTTCAAAACCTTTCGGTAGATTAATAAGTATATCCTATTTAAAGGAAGAATCGTATGGAGCATTAATGGGAGAAGGATCTCTTGAGACTTTTGAAACATTTTTATCAATTTTAAGTAATGTTTCTTCATACATTAGGTTATTAGCTTTAGCGCTTACACATATTGCCTTAATGCTTGCGATCCAAGCCATAATTGGATTGATTCAAGGAGAGGGAATATTTATTGAAGTATTAAAAATAATAGGCTTAATTTTTGGAAATATTGTAGTTATTCTTTTAGAGGGTGTTTTAGTATTCATAAATGCCATAAGATTACATTTTTACGAGTTTTTCTTTAAATTCTATCAAGGGAGCGGTTCAGAATTCCTTCCTTTTTTATTAAATGACGATTATTCTATAATAATTTTTAATATTGAAACTGAAATAGATATTATCTCTGAAGAAATAGAAAAAGAGATAAATATAAAAAATGCTAAGGAAAATATTGAAAGAGCAGTTGGATACATTACAAATAAATATCTTTAAATTTTTTTGATTTATTTTAATATGGGGTGAAAATATTCCCAATTAAAGTTTTAATAGCAGATGATTCAGCATTTATAAGAAAAGTAATTTCTAATATTCTATCAGATAATCAATCAATAGAGGTCGTTGATCTAGCTAAAAATGGAATAGAAGCAGTTCAAATGGTCAAAAAATATAATCCCGATGTTTTATTATTAGATCTATTAATGCCTAAAATGAATGGATTGGACGCTTTAAAATTAATCACGAAAGACACACCTACTCCAACAATAATTCTTTCGGCAGTAAGTCCACAAAATTTGGATGCTTCGATTCAAGCCTTATTATTGGGTGCTTTTGATTACATTATTAAGCCGGGCGGCTTAGGAGCAAAAGCCTTACCAAATTTCCAAAAGGATTTACTTGCAAAAGTCTTATTAGCTTCCCAATCACAATCTAAAAATATTTTCCAAAAATCTCATGTTTTAAGTAAAAGAGTTTCTCTTCGACAAGAAATCGTAAATGATATTTTTCATTTTGGAAAATATTTAAAAAATGTAAAGCCCATCGAGGAAAATAATAAAGAAATCAAACTAGAAAAAAAGAAATTAGATAATGTTATTAACATTACAAGTGAAACTGATGAGATTGAGCAAAAGGAACAAATACCTGAAGAATTTATTGAAAAAATACCTGAAAATTCCAAGGATGAGCGCGCTATATTAAAAGGTAAAGAAAATAATGAATTAACTCTTGATGAAATTGATGTTCATAAAAAAACAAGTGTTCAAAAACAAGAAATTAAAAAAATACGAATAAAGAGAATTAG
>JAUWRB010000232.1 GCA_030610785.1 Promethearchaeota archaeon
CCCAGGCCAATTAAAAAACAAAGTTAACACGTGAGGCGGTTTTAATAAACCCTTCTCAATTAAATAATTTAAATTCCAGTAAGAACCTGTATGCCATACTTCCCATTCTGGTTTGATCTTAAAACTCTTGCATGTCACGCAATATTCTTCAAACTCGCTAAGATCGTGAATTTGATTAACGCTTACGCCCGTGAAATGCTCATCATGATGATTTAAAATAATCGAAAGCATGTCGGGTTTGGCGTGAAAATCAGGAGCTCTTTCTTCTATTGGATAACTAGACATCCCTGCCTGTATTATTATGTCACATCTTTCTCTAATCCTTTTCACAGTCTCAGCTTCCTCTCCCCTCGGTAAATGAACATGAGCAATTGCAGCACCTGCCTCATAACATTTTTCTATATCCTCTATTAATCCTTCTGTTGTTTCTTTCCAATTTTTGACATCAGGATATATCCAAGAGTTTGCCGTGGTGGCAGTAATAATCATTTTATCGTAATCATTCACTTATATAATCACTCTTTTAAATTTACTCTTATTTTAAAAAGAAATTTTTTTATAATAATTATTAACTAGAATTAATGATTATAAATCATTATTTTTTTAAGTTTTTTATTAAATCCAAAACATCTTTAACATTTTTAGCGATACCATCCCAATCTTTACCAGCAATTAGTTCTTTAGTAATTAATTTAGAACCAATTCCTAAAGCAACAACACCAGCGTTAAACCATTCGCTTATGTCTTCTTTAGTCGTATTAACGCCTCCTGTTGGCATCAATTTCGTCCAAGGCATTGGAGCTAATATCGCCTTTATAAAACCTGGACCGCCCAATGAACCCGCTGGAAAGATTTTAATAATTTCACACCCCATCTCTTCTGCACGTGATATTTCAGAGGCAGTTCCACATCCCGGGCAATAAGGAATTCTTCTTCGGTTGCAAGTTTTAGCGATATCAGGATTTAATACTGGACTTACAATAAAATTTGCTCCATTATTAATGTAAAGCGCTGCTGTGAACGGATCGATAACCGAACCTATGCCAAAAATCAATTGAGGTTCTTCCTTTTCGAAGAATTTAACTAATTTTGCGAATATTTCACTTGCGAAATCACCTCGATTAGTAAATTCTACTATTTTACCTCCTCCTTTGGCTATAGCT
This sequence comes from Promethearchaeota archaeon, assembly GCA_030610785.1. Lineage (GTDB taxonomy): Archaea > Asgardarchaeota > Lokiarchaeia > Sigyniarchaeales > SOKP01 > JAUWRB01. Next base: position 1,164 of record JAUWRB010000232.1, read on the forward strand.
CTTGCAATGTTTTTAGCTATTTCAAAATTTCCATTATAAAAAACTGGAACAAGACCTTGTTCCAGGATTGTATTATACACTTCTATACTTGTAAATCTTGACATCTTTACACACTTTATTTTTTTTATCGAGATACACGTCCGGATGCATCTCCACCCATTAAATTAAGAACCTCATCAAGAGAGACTAAATTAAAGTCACCCATTATTGTATGCTTTAAACATGAAGCAGCAGTCGCAAAATTTAAAATTTTTTGTAAATCATTGTTATACGTGAGAAAACCATAGATTAATCCTGCAGCGAAAGAATCTCCTCCTCCCACACGGTCTACTATATGCGTGATATTGTATTGAGGGGCTATATACATTTTTTTTCCATCGTATAGAATTCCTGACCAAGTATTATGACTCGCAGAAATAGACCCCCTTAGTGTTATTGCCACATTCTTCAAGTTTGGGAACTTTTTCATTAATTCTTCAGCCACAAATTTGTATTTCTCCGGATTTATTTCTCCTGAGGTTACATCCGTTTCCGGTGCTCTTATTCCGAAGACTTTTTCAGCATCTTCTTCATTTCCGATCGCAATATCACATTTTTTTACAAGTTCAGGCATGATTTCTGAAGCTTTTTTGCCATATTTCCATAATTTCTTTCGATAATTAAGGTCACACGAAATTGTAAGTCCTTTTTCTTTAGCAACTTTGACTGCTTCGAGACATATATTCGCAAGATTTTGAGAAATAGCAGGAGTAATTCCTGTCCAATGAAACCATTCTACTCCATCAAATATCTCGTTCCAATTAAACATTTCCGTTTCGACAGTTGCAATGGCAGAATTCGCCCGATCGTAAATTACTTTACTTCCTCTTGTTGAAGCTCCCATTTCAAGAAAATATATACCTAATCTCTCCCCTCCTCTAATAATTTTATTAGTATTAACTCCGTACTGGCGCATGAATTGAACACACGCGTCTCCAATGTCATTTTGAGGTAATCGAGTAACATAATCAATAAAAATACTAAAATTCGCAAGTGATACGGCTACATTTGCTTCGCTGCCCCCATAATTCACTTCAAATGTTCTTGCTTGCGTAAAGCGCTTAAAGCTTGGAGGCGAAAGTCTAAGCATGATTTCGCCAAAAGTAACAACTCTCGTTTTCAAATCCTTTCCAATCCCTGATCGAAATTATTTATTGAAATAAATAAAAATAAAAATATTTATTCTTACTTACCTTTCAATTTTTCCTGGTAAATAGAAAGCATACTTTTTATGAAATAATTTTGTTTTTATGAATCTATCAATTTTCCTGGCCCTTTGAAAAATAACCCAGATCATCTTATCGTTTTTATAATATTTTTGGACTTCCAGTAATGTGATTGGTTCTATATTAAATTCACTTGCTTCTTCTTTAAAAAATTTATTAATGTCTTTAGTTATTCCAGGAATAAGTTCTGGTCTTTGTTCTTTATAAAAATTAGCGATTAAATCAATAGTAACCAAACGCCAGTCGTAATAACGGTCAAGGACCTCGTCTAAAAACGCTGCTTTTACGAGCCATCTTAAGAACGAGGGAGTGCTTTTTAAAAATAATTCTGCGTCCATTGCATCTACACCATTTTTTCGGAACATTGGAGTACTCGTGTCTAAATATAGCAATTTTGAATTTTCATCTACTTTTGGATTATTTGGATCATAATCTATAACCGTAAAATTGGAAATTTGACCATCTAATCCAACCTGAAAATCTTTATTTTTTCGATTAAAAGCCCATACTTTTTTCATTTCCCTCATAGCTAGAATAATTAAATTATTTACCTCCTTGTTGGTAACATCATGGATGATTTTATTCCCAACAGAATCTGTAAGGATTTTTTTTTGAACGCAATAAAATTGAATGTTACCTTCTTTATCTTTAAACCACGCCGTATCATAAGGAGGGAGATTTAAGCCAATTTCTTCTATTAAAATTCGATTATACTCGTTATATGCCCAAATATGCCTTCTTACCTCCATCAGATTATCAAAAATTGGAATCCTTTTGTATGCTAAACCTTCTGGATCGTCAACAAACTCAAAAACCAAACTAATTTCTCCAAAACCTAAGATCTTTATTGGAATTTTACCTTTCTCGGGATGGACAGTATCAATTGATTTCTCTAATTCTTTTAACAATTCTAAATTAATTTTCATTTTTAATCAATTTATGTGAATAAATAAATAAATTTATGTAAAAGATAAATATAAAACTATTTACAAAAAAAAAAGATAGATACCTTAAAATAATAAACAGATTAATTAAGTTATTAAAAAATAAATCAAGTAAAAAATTATAAAGAGTCAAAGTAAACGAATTTACCATGAAATTAAATCGAATTGAAGTTTTAGGGAAAAATGAAATCCAACAGATTCACGAAACAACGTTGGAACTTTTAGAATCTGTTGGAGTGAAAGTAGAATCTGAAGAAGCTAGAAATTTTCTCGAGGAGAACGGAGCAATTGTTAACGATTTAAACCAAAAGGATTTTATTAAATTTCCCAAAGAGCTTGTTTTAGAACAACTTAAGAATGTTCCCGATTCTTTTTCGTTATGGGGCCCCGATGGTTCATATCAAGTTGAAATAAATACATCAAAAGTGAATTTTTCTACTTTCGGAGCGGCAATGAGGATGTACGACCCTTCAAAAAAAAGCAGAACTCGAAAGTCATTACTTAAAGACGCGATTAACCACATTCGCGTGGTAAACGGTCTAAATAACATTATAAGTTCTCATGTTGATGTCTGGCCTAACGATGTCCCTTTTACAGAACTTCATTGTCATGCTTTAAGAGAATGGGCGAAACACAGTTATAAACCTTATGGAATGGCTTGTTATGGTAGAACTGCAACTCAAGACATGTTAAATATTGCTTCAATCGTTGTAGGTGGAAAAGAAGAATTAATTAAAAGACCACGATTATTAGGCGTGTTCAATCCGACCTCGCCGCTTCGATTACCACAAATTTTACTGAATGGTCTTTTTATTTTTGCTAAATATAAGCAACCGATTAATATTACTTCAGCTGCGAGTGCAGGCTCAACTGCTCCAGTTACATTAGCCGGATTATTAACGCAAACTAACATGGAAATTCTGTCAGCCATCGTGTTAACACAATTAATTAGCCCGGGAACTCCTGTCTTGTATGGCTCAACAAATACAATAATGGACCCTCCATCGGGAAATATGGCGTATGGCTCCATTGAATTTGGACTCATCACCGTTGCTGCTGCTCAATTAGCCCATTTTTACAACATACCATCTAAGGGTTCAGGAGCGTTGACGGATTCAAAATGCTTCGACCTCCAAAATGGTTTCGAACGATTCATGACCCTTTCTTTTGCCGCCAATGCCGGACACAACTATATCACGTGCGCGGGTACCTATGAATCATCAATATCAGAAGCATTAGAATTACTCGTTATTGACGATGAAATGGCAGGCATGATTAAGCGCGGAATAGAAGGCATAGAAGTAAATACTGATACAATCGCCTCAGAAGAAATTATAAAGATTGCAACCACTGAAGGTAATTACTTGGGCACAAAACATTCAGTAAAAAATACTCGAAAGGAGATCTTCGTTCCAAAAATCGTTAATAGGGAACGGCGGAGTAGATGGCGCAGAGAAGGCTCTAAGGACATGATGACAATAGCTAGAGAAAAAGTGGAAGAAATATTAAAATCGCAACAAGGGCCGGGTCTTTCTCCCGATATTGAAGCAGAATTAACACGATATACTAAAATGGTCGCATCGAGATCTTTAGACGATTATCGTCGGTTAGAAGGAATGGATGATTCTAAAGGTCCCGTGGAGATTTCAGGATTTAAAATTGAATAATTTAAAAATTATAACTTAGAAAAATTGATCTAATCTCTTTTGTCCTTTAACTTTTTTTATTCGTTTATTTGCCAGAATAAAATATTCTTTCGAGATTTCGAAACCAATAAAGTGTCTTCTTAATTTTAACGCAGCAATAGCAGTCGTTCCTGAACCCATGAATGGATCTTTAAATAACTATAATTTTTATTTTTAGGATGAATGACTATTCAATCTCATCAATAGTTCTTTGAATTGAATTATGTTTTTTTACACTATTAATTCTTAGTTTTGCTAATTTTACATATTCGGGTTCGATATCAAAACCTAACCAGTGACGATTCAGAATTTTCGCAGAAAGACAAGTAGTTCCAGATCCCATGAAAGGATCTACGATTAAGTCTCCTGGAAATGAAT
>JAUWRB010000225.1 GCA_030610785.1 Promethearchaeota archaeon
GGTGATAATAGTTCAATTATCTTCTATGAGTTACCTGATAATAATAGATTATTCTTTATTTTCTCGTTTGATTATCTCTTTAATTCTATCCGCTATTTTTAGAGCCCCAAAATATGAATCTGAAAAGGTTTTTTCTTTAAATAAAATAGTGCAAACAGGTTCGCCTTTTCCTATCAACTCTAATGGTTCTGTTTTATCGTGAATATGCTCGAGGTTATTAATTTCCTTTATTTTAATGAGATCTATTTCTTTTGGAGCAAAAAAAATTAATTTAGTCGCAAAATATTTTGGTTTAATCGTCTTAATGATATTTTTTATATATTCCCATTTTGAAGCGTTAAAACTTTTGATGTGTAAATCCAATAAATTTAAGTCTAAGGCGGTTTCCGATGCTCTAATTGAACCAGGAATTCTCGGATTAATCTCCATCAAATATGGATAATGATTTTTTAACACAAAATCAAACCCGTTTATACCTTTTAGGGCCAATTCATTAACTAAAGTCTTAGAAATCTTAGAAATTAATTTTTCATCGTTCTTAAATAAATTAGCTGGAACAACATTACCGCAGTACATGAATTCTTTGGGAGGATTCAAAAAATTTAATCCAATAATTTGACGATTTATTGAAATAATTTCACATTCACGGCCGTTTGAGATCGTAGTACAACTAACTGCTAATCCATCAATATATTCCTGAATTAACCAATCCGATGGGATAAATCCTTTATTTTTTTGCATTTTAATATTAAAATATAACTGGTTCTCATCTTCTATTTTAATAACATTAATTCCGCCAGAACCCGTTTTCTTCTTTAAAATAAAAGGAAACTGAAAAATCTCTTTAAATTTTTTATATTCTTGATAAGAAATAGTTCTAGGAACACTATACCCTTTAGATGTCAACAATCGATAAATATTATCAATATCTCGAGCAAGCTTAATTGTAGAAACATTATTATTAACATCAGTAATATTAGAACCAATATTATTAATATTCTCTAATATTACCTCGCGATCCTCAAAGGCATCATCTAAACCACTTCCAATTAATAAGTAATCTATTTCCGGGTATTTTTTGAGCATATCTATTGTAAATTTAACTAAATATTCATGATAATAATCTTTAATTAAATCATAACTACTCCCCAATTCTTTAGTTATAATAATACTCTTTTTTACACATGGATATAAGTCTAAATCGCCGAAAAAATCTACAGCATATACCTCGTATCCTGCTTTATATAAAGAATATACTAAAGGACGAGTATTAAAGCCAACAACTAATACTGATTTTGATTTTTTTAGCATTAAGTAAATAATGAAGTTAGAATTTATAGAAATTTCTTTTAATTCTATAATATCTTTTTCAATTCTAAGATTAAAGAATTTGGATTATAACGATTGAACTTGAAAACTTCGGCATTTGCGTATTTTTTAAAATTATTTTTTATCTTTTCAGCTGAATAAGTATGAACGCCTAAGCCTTTAATAGCATAGGATTTTTTAGGCTCTAAAACGACCATGTGAACTTTTAGTCTTGATAATTTTTTCGTTAATTCTTTTAATTCATTGGTAATTAACATATAATCGTTTTCAATTTGAGCTACCAAATCAGGATATTTCACGGAAATATTAGCTCCACAATCAGAACAAATAAAAATGACCGGAATGATATTTCGATTTTTTAATTTTTCAATTTTAATCAATTCTGAAACTTTTTTTAATGCCGCCGCCATTGGCGTATAAGATTTACCTTCTAAACGCTTTAATTTGTTAACGGCGTCCTTAAAATAGACCGTGGGCCTTTGAAGGACAACAGCTTCTTTACCTCTAAAAACAATCAGACATAATTTATCTCTTTTTCTATAGCCTTCTTTTTGTAAGGAGATGATAACATCCCTCATTTGTTTAATCACGTGATACATCGACGCAGAACTATCAAGTACGAAAAATAGAGCTAATGGCGCACGATATTCGTAAATTTTGTCCATTAGGTCATATTTATTAAAACGAATTGGAAATTCAATATTAGATTGATTGTAAACGGCATTTTTTAAATAATTCCTTATAGTTGCGTCTAGCGCCATTGTTTTTGGATGAAAATTAATAGGTTTTCTACATGAAACATACCTTCCTTTTTGAGAGGAGGACATCTTGATTCGCCTGCCAATTCCACGACCGCCATAGTCTGAAATTTTTCGGTCTTTTCTAATATTATCTAAAATTGAAGTCAACTTTTTTTCCATTTTATAAATAAATGGCAATGGATCAAGATGGTCTTTAAAAAATTTAAATTCTGAATCGTTATAAGGAATATTTTTTACTTTCCATCCTCCAGCGGGTGTTGCGTCTCTCTTCGTCTCGTCTTGGTATTTAGGAGGAGGCAATTTTTGTTCTTTTGTTTCCGGAATATCGACTTTTTTTGGATCTATTGATTGACGTTTGAATTCTTTTTGAGGATTATCGTCGTGTTTCAGAGGGCCTTCCGTTTCTCTATTGGGTTGATATATTTTAGGGTCTTCGTAAGCTTTTTTAATCTTTCCGTAGACTTCTGAAATTTTCGTTTTTATCTCCTCAGGAGTCATTTCATAATGAAGCGATTGAATTCTGTGTTCAAAAACTAAATCCATTGCTGCGTTTAAATCTTCTTCGATGATTGTTTTTCTCTCTTTTAAAGCTGCGTGGGCTCTCGCACATCTGATAAAAGTAATGTCCGCCCTTTGAGAAAAGATGCCCAATTCATTCACAATTCTTGAAACAAATTCATATACTGAAATAGGAATCTCAACATCCATTAAAATTTCTCGCGCTTTTACTATTCTACGCTTTAATGTTTCTTGTTCGCTTTCATATTTTTTTATAAATTCTTTGGGATTATCTTCAAAATCTATGACTCTTTTAGTTATTTCCGCTCGAAGTCTTGCATCTCGGGGCGCTTTTATTTTAACTTCTAAACCTAAACGATCTGCTATTTGTGGTCTTAATTCACCTTCCTCTGGGTTCATAGAGCCGACCAATACAAATCTTGAAGGATGTGAAACAGATATTCCTTCCCGCTCAATGATATTTATACCTGAAGCTGCAGCGTCTAAAAGAACGTCAACGATATGATCTTGTAGTAAATTGATTTCGTCTACATATAAAATACCCCTATTTGCCTTTGCCAGTAAACCTGGATGCAAGACCGAAAGCCCTTTTGTAAGAACTTTATCTATTGAGAGGGAGCCTGTAACCATGTCTTCCGTGACGCCAAGAGGTAAATTAACTAATTTCATGCTTCTATATTCCATAGCGATTTTTTCTTCTGTCTTTTTTTTTCTACATTTTGTGCAGAGATCGTCAATATTTGACTTCGGGTCGCAAGAAAATTCGCAGTCCTTAATAACTTCAATTTCGGGCATTACTTTTACAATAGATCTTACCGCAGTGCTTTTGCCCGTACCTTGTTGACCTGTTAATAATATACCGCCAATTTGAGGGTCGATAACGTTTAATATTAGACCATTTTTCATTTTTTCTTGACCGAGTATTGCCGTGAATGGAAAAAGAATTTTCTTCATAAGAAAAATATAAATTTTATTTTAATTAAAATTTCTCCACTAAAATCAACTATCAAAGTTATTATTTCTTTATTGAATAATTGAGACTTTTAAAAATTAAAAAGTTGATAAGAATGATATCTCGCTGAAGAAAATAATTTTTAAAATAAGATTATTAAAACTTCTTAGCTATTTCTTTTAACTTATCGTTTAATTTAGAGATAGTATCATCCCATTCTGATAAAATTAAGTTGACTTGTGGGATAACCGTTTCTCTCTCCTTATATTCTAAGTAATCCATGAATTCCTTTATATTTTCAATTTTAATAAAGGTTTCCGCCACATACTTGCGTATATCACGGTTTTGATTCTCTAAAACCTCAGGAACTCTACTGGATTCACCTTTTCGGACTAAAGTCATTAGATATTCCTCAGTTCCAATTAATAAAGCGTTTAATTGATTTATTTTTTGTTTAACAAATTTTTCATATGTATCAAATATGTTATCCTTAGGAAAAAAGTTAGTAATATCAATAATAAATTTTTGACTTAATTTTATTAATTGCTCTATGCTGTCGTAACCTTCGATTTTATATTCAGCATCGTGGTAAGATGCTTTAATTCCTTGATTCACGTCGTCTAATCTAAATATTTTAAAACCAGGGTCGTTTTCTAACTGAATTTCGGGATCCCCTTTTTTATCAGGCATCTCCAATTGACGAATTAACCTCACGGGATTAAAAACAAGTGAAATTGCTAAAGGATTATTTTGCTGATAGGAAAGAGTCGTGCGAATATCTATATGACTCATCATTACCTTAAAACCCGGGTGAGTATGCCACCAACCTACTGTGAATTCATTACGCGAAAACGCCTCATCATCGATAATAGATAACGCTTCGTAATCTTCGTTCGACCATTTATATTGATCAATAACAGCGTCCTTATCTAGCTCTTGATGCATTATAGGATACACAGCTGTAATGATAACATCTTCACCATCGTTTTTTCCTATAAATACACCACTCACTTCTAGCCAATCATCCTTAGGAATTCTTTGATTCGCAAATCTAACAGCAGCAGCGATTATCGTAAGATAAACCTTTTTTGGAATAAAAACTGTCATTTTTACAGATAAATAATTTTATTTTTACTGATAAGTAATGTTTTTTCTATTTATGTTTTTTGCATATCTTTAAAAAAAGGATATTATTCTAAAAAGATGAAGAATAAAAATAAATAATATTTAAGTTATATTATTTTCATAAATAATATAAATAAATCAAAATATTTAAAAAATTCGAGATTTAAGATGACAGAGCAAGGTTTTATTCCACTTTCAGGTCAGTTAGGAATTCCCGGAACATCATATCGTTTGCAATTAGGCTTAATTAATGAAATGTGGGCATCAAGACTTCTTAAAGGAAATTATGTACTTGATTCCCATGTGTATAAAGATGTAAAGGGCGATTTTCCAAATCAAAACTTGATTGTTAGTTGGGCGTTGAGTTCAATAGCTCTCCCAAATATTAATCCACACCAAATTATGAAAACAACCCAAGCTTTAGTTAAACAAGCCCTTGAGCGAAAGGACCAACAAAAAGCAGTCGCTCCGGTATCAGAGACAAAAAAGGTTCAATTGACAAAAGTAGATGAAAAAGATATAAAAAGACCTAAAGTTCAAGGAGGATGGGTAAAGGGAGAAGGACAAAAGACTCAAACAGAGATGGAAGAAGAAGCGCGTAAAGCATTTAAGGAAAGAATGATGGCTAAAAAAGAAGAAGAAGTTAAAACATCAGGAGAAGAAATTCCAAGTATAGATATGTCAAGAAAATTACCATCAATACCAACAGCCGAAACAGCTAAAACAAGTGAACTTATTGAACAATTAACCCCAAGCAAGGTAGAGGCAACTACACCAAGCTATAAATCTACTAAACGAAGAAAGTAATAGACTGAAACACAATACAAGTAAGAGGAAACAAGAACAATAAAAAAA
>JAUWRB010000187.1 GCA_030610785.1 Promethearchaeota archaeon
AAGAAGGTATAGATATAGTGTTCTTTAACAATAGGTTGTTAAAAGAAACTGCGTTCAAAGGCTCCTTTAAACCTATTATCGTGAAACCAACAGGATTAAAAATTTTAGGATTCAAGGACGATGATCTCTATCCCGGCAAAATGAAATTAACAATCGAATTCGCCCTCCCTAAAGGTACTTATGCAACAATGCTTCTTAGAGAATTGATGAAATAACCAATTATATCATTAATATCTTTATTATAAATCTCACGAATATAACAAATATAAAAAGAAATAAAATAGTAAAAAATTAAATTACTTTCTACTTTCCAGACTTTTGACTTTCCAGACTTTTGTAACCTGATATAAAACCCATAAAATAAAACCATAGATAATTATTTTTTGCATTAATGCACGGATTAGATCAATATTCCGAAATACGGTAGGATATAATACAATTAATATAGAAAATGCAATTCCAACAAAACCATAAATGTTTTGGTAATCCTTGTTAAAAAAAATGGCAATAGAATATATTATAATAGCTGCCGCAAAAAGTAAGAAGAATATATTAGTAGCAAGTATATGTCCGGCAAAATCAATATCAAATGGTATTATTGCTAAAAGACATAAAAAAGGAGATGAGACAACACCACATGTAGATCCTAAGAGGCTAATATATTTTGTTAAATTTTTCTCAGAAAATAATGTAGGCATAACAAACCAGAAAGGAGCTAATGTAATAGCTGCTGTTGTACATGCTATTATAAAAAAAACCCTTGAAATTGTATTATCCGTGCCATTTTCTGCAATTGTAGTTCCCAAATAACTAAAAGTATAGTCAAAAAATAAATAACCACCAGAATAAAATATCATTGCAATAATTGTTATAATAATGAATTGTAGTCCGCCAATTAGTGAAATTAAACAAGCAACCCTTTTCCAAGATTTCAAATCTTCTAATTTTCTCATTTTTAATTACTAAAATTTATTATTTTTAAATTGTTTAATTTTTACTTGTTTAAATATTTATTATGAATAAATAATCTCTCAATAATTCAATAAGTTATTAACTTATTTTATTTTTATTTCGTGCCGTTGCATTGTCTCAATACCTAAAATATCAATTAATTTTACCATCACCACGTAAATACCTGGTTTTTTATAACGATAAGAACTGGTAATTAAGTTTAGCGTCCTATTTTTTGGAGTTCTATAAGAAATCCACGTGTTGTTAAAAATATTGCCTTGAAAATTAAAATCTATGGACCAATAATCTATCCAATCTGAAAATGTTGTAATTTTCTTTTTTACATTATCACGAATTAATTCTGAATTAGGAGATATATAATCTTTTAATTCAATAATAACATCTTTTTGATTTTTTTTAATGCTAACAATAAAATCAGGATTCTTTCTGTTTTGTAATAATTCTCTATTTTTAATCTCTTTCGATAAAAATTCACGCGGGATTAGTGCTTTTTTCTCAGCATCATCAAGACTCAAGATTTTAAACGAATTAGGCTTTTTATTGTACTTTTTATTCCAGTTTAATATATCATTGCTGTTTTCAACGTCTAAAATTCTTTTTCTTGTCATGTGAATTGCGTGTTTACTTAAATCGCACCCAATCCAATGCCTTCCGAGTTTTTCAGCGACAGCTAAAGTTGTACCTGAGCCGCAAAAAAAATCAGCTACTAAGTCGTTCTTATTTGTTGATGCTAAAATAATTCTTTTTAATAGGCGTTCCGGTTTTTGCGTTGAGAAGCCTTGATATTCTAAGGTGTTTGCCCTTATATATGGGATATCATTCCAGAAATCTCGAGGAAAAATACCGTTCTGAGTAATGTATACTTTTCTTGATAATTTTTTTCCATCGTGACTACCTCCTCGATAATAAAAAGTGCCCTTTTCGTCTTGCTTTAGCGCATTTTTAACTCTATCAGAATATTCCATGTATATACTTGGGTCGTTATTAAAAACATAGTCTCCTGATTTTGAATAAAAAAGAATTGTATCGTAAGATCTTACGAAAAATCGTTTTGTTTGTGCTGAAGCGGCGGGGTACGCCCAAATTATTTCATTTCTAAAGTTTTCAATACCAAATATTTCATCCATTATAATTTTAATGTAATGAGATACATGCCAGTCCAAATGAATGTATATAGAACCGTTATTTGTTAGTAATTCTTTCATTGAAATAAGTCGTTCATGTAAGAAATTGAGATATGATTCTAAACCTTCTTTCCATTTATCTTTATAAGCTATTTTGTCTAAATATTGTCCTTTTTCACCAATCTGGATTTTATAATTAAAATCTCCCCCCGTAGCGAATGGAGGATCAATATAAATTAAATTTATCTTACTCGCAAATTCTTTTAACAGCGAAGTTATAATATCTTTATTATCGCCACAAATTAATAGATTTTGCCAATTATCTTCAATAATAAAATTTGATAAATTTTTTTTCGTTATTTGATGAGTTTCAATAACTTGGAAAGGAATTCGCTCGTGCTTTCTCAACGAATTATTTTTTCTTGCATTCTTACCTTTCCAATTTAAATTTATCATAATTAATATATTAAATGCCAAAAGATTTTATTTTTTTTCACGTTTTAAAATTTTAATCGTAAAAAAAATTACAAGTTGCATTAAAAACATGCTGGATGAATTAGGAGAGTGGAGAAAAACACATTATACTAAAGATGTTTCTTCAGAATTAATTGGTCAAGAGGTGATACTTGGCGGGTGGGTTCGAAATTATAGAGACTTAGGAGGTTTAAAGTTTATTAACCTTCAAGATAAATACGGAGAACGACAAATCACGTTAAAAAAGGGTGTTGTTTCTAACGAGGTTTTTGAAAAAATAAAGGTAGGATATCAATATTGTATAATGGTTAAGGGTAAAGTAAAAGATTTCAAGAAGGCTCCAGGTGGGATTGAAATAATACCTTCGGATGTGAAGATATTAAATAAAACACCTGAAAAACTTCCCATAGATATGACGGGTGAAACCATTTCTGAATTAGATCTTAGATTGAATAATAGAGGGTTAGACTTAAGATCGTTGAAAAATCAAGCTATTTTTGGAATTAGAGGGGAAATACTCAGATCTATAAGGAAATTTTTGTTTGCTAACGATTTCACCGAAATAACCACGCCAAAGATTATAGGAACTGCTACAGAAGGAGGTACTGAGCTCTTTCCAATAATGTATTTTGATAGAGAAGCCTTTCTTACCCAATCTGCTCAATTATATAAGGAGCAATTAAGCGGAGTATATGAAAGAGTTTTCGAAATAAGTCCGTGCTTCAGAGCTGAAAAAAGTCGTACTAAAAGACATTTATGCGAAATTTTTGTATTAGATATTGAAATGGCATTCGCAGACATGAGTGATGTCCTTAAAAACTTAGAAGAATTAATTCATGATGTTATTAAAGACATTAGAGCTAACCAAATGGACGCATTAAAACTCTTAAAAATGGAGAATAAAACTATTGTTCCAGAAATTCCATTCCCTCGATATTCTTATGATGAAATTATTGATTTGATAAACAAAAAATTTGGAATTACAATAGAATGGGGCGAAGACATTTCAACAGAAGCATATCGAGAATTAGGTAAAGAATTGACAGGATATTATTATATCTTAAACTGGCCAATGAGCTTGAAACCGTTCTATATTAAACAGTCAAAAGATCCAAAATATAGTGAATCGTTTGATTTGCAAATGGGATGGTTAGAATTGACATCAGGAGGAACAAGAGTTCACAACAAGAAACAATTAATGGCTGCTCTCGAGGTAAAAGGATTAAACCCCGCAGTATTTGAATCTCACTTGCGAACCTTTGATTTTGGGATGCCACCTCATGCTGGCGTTGGTTTAGGAATTGCTCGATGGTTAACTTTCATATGTGGATTAGATGATATCAGAGATGCTGTGATGTATCCGCGTACTCCTGATCGATTAACTCCATGAATTATTTATTTTAATTAAATAAATTTATTATTTTTAGCATGAGCGAAAATTACATACAAGATTATATTAAAGCTGGAAAAGCCGTTATTGCGGCTAAAAAATTGGCAAGAAGACTCGTAAAACCAGGAGAGTTATTTTTAGAAATTGCTAATAAATGTGAAGCCGAGATCTTTAAAAATGGAGCAGAATTGTCTTTTCCTATTAACATGTCTTTAAACGAAATTGCTGCTCACTATAGTCCTTCAATCGATGATACAACTGTTGTTCCGGAAAAAGGCTTATTAAAAATTGATGTAGGCTCGCATTATAATGGATACATAGCGGATTCTGCTTTTACGGTAAATATTGATGATGACCCAAGACTTCAAAACTATATAGATGCCGCCGAAGAAGGCCTTCAGGCAGCAATAACTCTATTTAAACCAGGCACTAAATTGTATGAAATGGGTGAAGTAATCGCTGATAAAATAATAAGTCGTGGTTTAAGACCAATTACGAACCTTGGGGGTCACGAATTAAAACAATACGAATTACACGCAGGACCTTTTATTCCAAATTATAAAGAAAAAATGCACGATCAAGTATTAAAACCAGGAGACGCTTACGCGTGTGAACCGTTTGCTACATCAGGAATAGGTAAAGTACAAAACGGAAAACGCGCTTACATTTACCGATTTGTAAAAAAAGTGAAAAAAAACATGCCTTATGAACTCCAAGGTTTCATGAATAAAATCGAGAAAAATTTTAAACATCTACCTTTCTCTCCTCGCTGGATCGAAAATAAAGATTTAATACCAAAAAAAAGAATTAAAAGAACAATCGATGTTTTTTTAGGAAAAAAAATCCTTGAAAAATATCCAATTTTAATAGAAAGAAGCGGCGAACCTGTAGCTCAACAAGAACATACAATGGTTTTGGATATTAATGGAAAAAGATTTGTTACAACCCAAGAATAATTTTAAATTATCCGCAATAATTCTATGTGCTGGAGAAGGAATACGCTTCAAAGAAATTACGAAAGATATTCCAAAACCATTAATTAAAATAAAATCGTTGAATAATATCTCGATCCTTCATCATTCTATTAATAATTTAATTTTAATAGGGATAGAACAAATTGCTATAATAATAGGGCATTTAGGAAGTAAAATTGATAATTTTATAACTTCTCTTAAGAAAAAAAAATCTTCATTAGAGGAAAAATTAGTAATAATTGATGCTGGGACCCAATATAAATTAGGACCTTTATATTCATTTCTTTCAATTACGAGATATGAGAGATTTTTTAAAAAGGAACAAAAGGAACGCCTCTATATTGTTATTCCAGGGGATACCATATTTGAATTCGCTCTTTTAAAGGAAATTCTTGCGCTAATTTCGGCTAACTTTAATGTGATTCAAAAAAATCCTATATTATTTTACCAGAAAGTAGAAGTAAAAGCTCTTAAAAAAAAACATGAGAACAAGGTTAGTAACTCACGCGAACTCATTTCAATCATTGAAATAGAGAAAAAAGGTTCAAAAAAAATCTTTAAAGGAATTACTAAGCAAAATTTAAAAAATTTACGTGATTCTGATTACATTAAACAATTAATACCCGTATTAGTATTTTCTTACAATTTTATTAACGAAATCATGGAATTAAAAAATAATGCTATAAAAACAATTAGTAAAATGCTCAACATCATGGCGAGAAAAGGACGAGAAATTAATGCGATTAATATTACTAATAAACTTAATTTTTATGATATTGATAATAAAATAGATTTAATTAACTTTGAAAATATCAGAAAAAAAAAAGGATAATAGTAGCTCCGATACTCAGAATAATTGTTCTAAAGGAATTAATGCACTAATACTCCAATGAATCAAATCCGTAATAAACTCTTATTAATTTTCTTGGGAATAATGCTATTAATGTTTTAATGTCCCGTGTATAAAAAAAAACGATTCAACAAGAATTAATAGAAAATCTATAATACACGTCCAATGCTTAAGAACTACTAAGTGTTCTAATGTTTTTAAAAAAATCCTTAGAAACTCTGACTAAAAAAATTGTCGGAAATAAAGAATCAAATAATAAAATGCTTACAATTAATTTGGTGTTCAAACCGTTTTCATGTAATTAAATCCAATGCATTTATTTTTACTATTATCCATAAGATATATGCAACTTTTTATATTTAAATCTTTTTATTACGGAAATAACAATTATTTAAAAATCCTTAAATTTGGAAATATTTTTTAAATTTTTAATTATTTTATTAATAAGAAATGAATGATAAAGGAGATATTCCAATTATAATTGATTTGTTTGGAATTGGAAAGTTAGAAGGAAAAATTATTAGATTTTTAACACCATTATCTGCCGATGCGATTTTGAATAAAATGCCTTTTGTATTGAAAGGTAGGTTTAGTTTTGGCTCTAAGAAATATTGGACGCTTCCTGGTGTAGAAATTTATAAAGGTTTAAATTTATCAAAGGCAAAAAAAGATGTAGAAAAAGGCGATATTATTTATAATCCTAAATCAGACGAGCTAATTATAATCATTGAAAGCTTAGAAATGCCAAATAAAGTAAATAAAATCGGGGAAATTAAAACTAATCTTGATCTTTTATTAAAAGCAAGAAATGGATTAAATACTAAAATATATAAAAGTAAATAATAAATATTTTAAGAGTAAACATGGCGATTCCAAGGAAATTATTAATAATTTTCATTTTTTTTTATTTTGCTTTATTAAATGCTTCAAAATCACTTTATTAAATACTTCAAAATTAGTAACCATATTAAAGAACATTTCCTTACCGTTCCCTTGATACCTATCGCAATTCTCGTATTCTTTATCATAACAATATTTATATCCACAAATAGGACATTTATCTTCTAATTCACGCATAAGAAATCTTCCTTTAATTTAAAAAATTCTTTGTATTTAAAATATCTTTAATTAATATACTTCATTTAGGCTCTACTTTAATGAAA
>JAUWRB010000241.1 GCA_030610785.1 Promethearchaeota archaeon
CAAAGATGGTTAAGAAAAAGATTAAAGGAGAAGAAAAAGAAGTTGAAGTAAAAGAATATTTCTATAGATATCAAGTAAAAGAACTACCCGATGATTTTATTGAACATTATTTTGAACCAATTTCAATTGTTTTTGATGCAGGTGTATGCTGTCAATGTGGTTGGTGTTCTTCTATTTGTCCTGTAAATGCAATAACAGTTACAGCCGATTCTCTCGAAATAGATGATGATATTTGCATGAAATGTGGATTATGTTTTTCTGTGTGTCCAAGATCATTTTCAATTGACCAAGCGAATAAAAGTATCAAGAAATTAGATAAATCTTTAAATTGGTCAGATAAAATCGGTGGTTATATAAATACCTATTCAGCGTCTACTACCACAGACGAAATAATGAAAGTACGGCAAGATGGAGGAATAGTAACCTCTATTCTCCAATACCTGTTAGAAAACAAATTAGTTGATGCTATTGTAGCAGTTCAACATTCAAAAGATTTATGGAAACCAGAACCAATTATTGTTGATGATGTAAAGGATTTATATAAAACAGCAGGTACTAAATACGCAAATTCACCGTCTTTAACAATAATTGATAAATGTAAAAAATATGAGAAAATTGCATTTGTTGGAGTTCCTTGCATGATGAAAGCAATTGAAAAAGGAACTCTTTTTCCAAGTGGATTACCATTTTTTAAGAATATTAAGTTTAGAATAGGTCTATTTTGCATGGAATCCTTCCCTTACGATGGAATCATTCAATTAGCTAAAGAGCAATTTGATAAACCCATTAATGAATTAACTAAAATGAACATAGGCGGCGGAAAGTTTATAATTAATATAAAATCAGGAGAACAATTGACTGTACCCTTAAAAGATGTTCAATCTTATGCGCGTCATAATTGCCATTTTTGCGAAGATTTAACATCTGATTACGCGGATATTTCTGTAGGGTCTATAGGATCCCAAGATGGATGGTCTTCGGTAATCACGCGGTCAAAAGAAGCAGATAAAATATATAATGATGTTGTTAAAGCAGGTTTGATTGAATCCAAAAGTTTGAAAGATGTCAAGCCAGGACAGTTCCTTGTTTTAAAAATTGGTGGGATAAAACGGATTAAATGTAAGCCTATTAATTTATATGATAAAAAAGAATAAAAAAAAAGAATTATAATGAGTCCTAAATCATTTCAAGATTTAATTGATGAAGTACATGAAAAAGGCATATGCCAAGAATGTGGGGGCTGTGTAAGCTTTTGCAGTTCAGCCGAATTTGATGTCATTGGTTTTAAAGATCCATATTCGCCACCTATATATATTAATAAAGAAAAATGCCTTGAATGTGGAATTTGTTATTATATTTGCCCTCAAACTCATGTTTTAGATGAAGAATTGAGTAAAACCTTTAAATTTTCAGATTTTTCGTCAATGCCTATTGGTAATTTTCTGGACATTTATTCTTGCCAAGCCTCAAACGAGGAATTTTTAGAAGCTGGAACTGATGGAGGAGTAGTCAATTCAATTATAAATTATTTAATAGAAAAAAAAATAATTGATGGTGCAATAGTTTCAAAAGTAGACGCACCATTTTCAAGAGAGGCTTTTTTTTCTGATAATAAAGACGATTTATTGAAAGCTTCAGGCGCTAAACTAGAGATATCCCAACAATTAGACGAGATTCAAAAATTTTCTACGTATGCGCATTCAATTTCTGAGTTAAATCATTATAAATTTAAAAAATTAGCGGTTGTTGGAACTCCATGTCAAATTTATACAATGAGGTGCATGGAAAATTTAGGAGTCACACCCAGTCAAAACATTTATATTTATCTTGGTTTGTTTTGCTTTGAGAATTTCATGTTTAATAACGCCCAAATTAAGAAATTTGAAAAAGATTTTAATATTAAATTTGAAAATATTGAAAAAATTAACATTAAAGAAGATTTAATAATAAAGTTAAAAGACGGAAAAATTATTCACGTCCCATTTAATCATTTAGCGGATTACATGCGTCCTGCTTGTAATGCTTGTAACGACTTTACAAATATTTACGCTGATATATCTTTTGGAGGGTTAGCTTCTCCTGATAAATATACTACTGTTATCTCTCGAACAGAAAAAGGAAAGAAAATATTATCTAACGCCATGGATGAAGGAGTCATCACACGCTTAGATATAGATAATACAAGAAAAAATAAAATGAAGGAGTCAATAACTCAATTTTCTCAATTAAAAGTTAAACGTAAGGAAAAATTCATGGAAAATTTAAATTAAAGATGTGAGCATTATAACAGAAACTAAAAAATATAGCAAATCGGAACAAAATAATAACGATTTTAATTTCTATTTAAAGAAGATCTATGAACCAAATTTAAGAAACTTATTAAAAAAATGTTATCAATGCGCTAGATGTAGTGGTGTGTGTCAACTTAGTACAGTTCAAAAATATGCACCTAGTAGAATCATTCAACAAATATTAGAAGGATTTGAAAATAAAGTTTTAGAAAGCGGAGTCTTATGGGACTGTTTAACATGTAATAGTTGTCTTCAAAATTGCCCGGAAAACATTTACTTTGCAGATCTTGTTCGGATCGCCAAATATAAAATGGTTAATATGGCTAATCAAAATCGCGAGGAATTAATTGCGCATAAAGGTATTTATACAACTATTTCAGAAATAATGAGTAAACCTTATATCCAACCAGAAAGATCTCTTGATTGGGTTCCTAAAGAATGCAAGATTTCCGATAATGGAAATCTATTATATTATGTTGGCTGTTTACCTTATTTTAAATTCGAGTTCCAAAATTTGGATTTAATTGCCCCAAGTACTTTAAAAATTCTTAATCAAATCGAAAATGAACCAATAGTCGTTCTTAAAAACGAAATTTGCTGTGGACATGATTTATATTGGGGGCAAGGTAAATTTGAAGCATTTATTGAATTAGCGAAAAAGAATGTAAAAATATTTGAGAAAGCGGGCGTATCGACCATTATAACTTCATGTGCTGAATGTTATAGAACGTTTAAAGTCGATTATCCAAATTTATTTGAAGATTTTAGCGAAAAATTCGAAGTTAAACATGTAATTGAGTATATTTACAATAATTGGAAAAACGGTAAAATCGAATTTAAAAATCCAAATGTGAAAAAAGAAAGAATTCCGTTCACTTTTCACGATCCATGTCGGTTAAGTAGATTTTTACCTAAAGATAATAACATCATGGAAGAAGTGCGAGAAATTTTTATTCACTTAAAAAAAATCGGATACGATTTTAAAGAAATGGCGCACAATAAAGAAAATTCGCTTTGCTGTGGCGTTGGATGCTGGATGAATTGCAATGAACGCTCAAAAGCTTTAAGATATAAAAGACTTTTAGAAGCTAAAGCTGTTGGTACGACCATGGTTTCTTCTTGTCCAAAATGTATTTTACATTTTACTTGTCTTCAAAACGATATGGAGGATATCTCTTCAATAGAAATTTTAGATTTTTCTGAATTTTTAGTTAATTTAATTAAAATTACGAAAAAGGAGGATAAATAATGCAAGGTTCAGTTTTAGTAATAGGTGGTGGAATAGCTGGGATACAAACCTCCTTAGACTTAACAGAATTAGGATTGAAAGTCTATCTTGTAGAAAAGTCACCTTCTATCGGAGGAAGGATGGCCCAACTTGATAAAACTTTCCCTACTAATGATTGTTCATTATGTATACTTGCTCCTAAGATGGTCGAGGTTTTCAGAAACCCAAATATAGAATTAATGACTTATCATGAAGTTAAAAAAGTGTCTGGAAAACCGGGAAACTTTAATATTACGATATTAAAAAAACCTCGCTATATTGACGAGATGAAATGTAAAGGATGTGGAGATTGCGCTACTAAATGCCCTAAAATTGAAGTTCCCAATATTTTTGATATGAATTTAGGTAAAAGGAAATCTATCTATATTCCCTTCCCTCAAGCAGTTCCTCCTATTTATGTGATTGACCCTAAATTATGCTTATTTTTAAACAAGGGTGTATGTGGAGTATGTGCTAAAGTTTGCGAAGCTGAAGCAATAAATTTCGAGCAAAAATCTCAAGATATAAAGATAAATGTTGGAGCGATCGTTGTTGCAACAGGTTTTGACATGCTGGGAGAAGAATTATCTTCTAGATGGGGTTATAATTATAAAAACATTGTAAATGCATTAGAATATGAGAGAATATTATGCGCATCCGGACCATTTGGTGGTCATGTAATGCGTCCTAGTGACGAAAAAGAGCCAGAGAAAATAGCTTTTATTCAATGTGCAGGTTCAAGGGACTTGCACGAAAATATTCCTTATTGTTCAAGCGTCTGTTGCATGTATACCGCAAAAGAAGCAATAATTACAAAAGAACATTCTGATAACTCTGAATGTTTTGTTTTTAGGCATGATATTCGCGCTTATGGTAAAAACTTTTATGAGTTTACTCAAAGAGCCCAAGAAGAATATGGCGTAAAATATTTTCAAACAAAGATTAGTAAAATTGAGGAAGATGGGGAAACAAATGATTTAATCATCCATTATGAAGATTTAAAAACCGGAAAATTTAACGATTTCAGAGCAAATTTGGTTGTTTTAGCCACGCCCTTAGTTCCTTCAAATGGAACAAAAGAATTGAGTGAAATCTTAGGAATTGAATTAGACAATTATAATTTCTTTAAAGAAAAATCGTATTATAACAAATTATTATCCTCAAGAGAGGGTATATTTCTATGTGGATTTTGTCAAGGACCCATGGATATACCAGAGACTGTTGCAGATGCTAGCGGTGTAGCTTCCCAAGTTGCCACTTTATTAAGTTCTGTTAAATATTCTCAAGTAAAAGAAAAAGAATTTGTAGAAGAAAAAGAAGTTAAAATAACAGATGAACCCCGAATAGGTGTGCTTATTTGTCACTGTGGAATTAATATTGGTAAGTATGTTGATGTTCCTGAAGTTGCGGAATATATAAGAACACTTCCTAACGTCATTCATTGTGAGGATAACATGTATTCCTGTTCTAGCGATTCTCAAACAAGAATTAAGGAAATGATTAATGAACACGATTTAAATAGGTTTATAGTGGCTTCTTGCACTCCGAGAACCCATGAATCGTTATTTCAAGAAACATGTCAGGAAGCAGGATTGAATAAATACCTTTTTGAAATGGTTAATATCCGAGAT
>JAUWRB010000195.1 GCA_030610785.1 Promethearchaeota archaeon
TTGACACTAAAGAATTAATTTCGATTTTAGGGGATTCTTTTAAACAACATACTAAAAAATATATTCGATGGGGTTGGGACTTTTATAGAAGTGTTAAAAGTCTAATATTAACTAATTATATAAGTGTAGAAAAGTATAGAAATAAAAAGATCAAAGGAATCAGTGAAGGAACTAGCCTTCAAGGAATAGAATATGAAAAAAAAGCCTTATCTCAAAGACAAGAATTTAACGAAGAAAATAATTTAGTAAAAATTAACGATGACAAAAATAGACTTTTAATTAGCAACGCTAACAGAACAAAAATTTCTAAAGAATTAAAAGAACAAATTGTGAAATATACTATAATTGAATTAAAAAAATTAATTCTTTATGAATTACCTAAAAATGAAATCTTAAATCGAATAAATATAATTTCAAATTTAATTTATAAAGATTTAAATTTAGGATTAAATTCGAATACAAAAAAGAGGGAATTTTTACAGAGATACATTCGAATGATTGTTTGGTTCTTAACAAAAGCAAAATTATTGAAGGAAACAGATAGAGTTTTAAATATCAAAAAATTAGCAAAAGAGACCTACAATAAAGAAATAGTAACTTTAAAAACTTGGCAGGTTAATGCCTCGAGAATAATAACATATCTAGAGAATGATTTAAAGTTCGAGTTTAGAAGGTTAAGAAATAATGATTATTCACAAGGGGAAAGTTTATCTCTTAAAAGATTTAAAAACTTTTATGAATTTATAAAAAATCGAAAGATGACTTATTTATACACCGACTATAAAACGGAAATAAATATTAATTATGACGGAAAATGTTACGGAATAAATGGTTATTGCGAATTTGGTATCGATTACCATTATTTACCTGCTTTAAGTCTACATCACCTTTTAGCAAATTATAAGGATGTCATTACAAAAAAAAAATTTAAATATCTTGAACCTTCAGGTCTTTTTAATGTTAATTTAAAGAATGTGCTCAAAAAATTACAAACACAAATAGGTGGTCTTGCCCTATTGTGTAAAAATCATCAAATGCTTATTTATAATAGTAGATATAACTATCCTCCAATTTTTTCATTCCTTCAATCTTTGAGAGTAGATGATATTGATAAAAAACCTTCAGAAATTATTCAAAAAAGTAATAAATTGTCATTAGAGTATTATAAAAAGTTTATAAAAAAAGATAAAAAATGGTATCCAAGTAAAATTAATCGCACTTTAATGAAAGATGTTAAGAAAAAATATGTAATTGAATTTATCTTTGGAGAAAATTATCAATGTCCTATCTGTAAAAAAGTAAATATAAATGAACATCTTCCTTGCTTTTTAGCACATCATACCAATTTAAATTTATTTAAAAAAAAAGGTATGAAAAAAATATATTTTAAGAAAGAATATCCCAAAAGAACAGTTGATTGGCTCATCGAGAACATTATAATGCAAGAATGTATTTTCATTTGTCAAAATTGTCACGAAATGCTTCATATCACATATTATAGGGATCTGCTCCTTCCTATATTTCAAAATAAAGAGGATGTAGATTTCGTAAATGAATTTTATGAAAAAGAAAACACAATAATAAAAGAATATAGAATTAAGAAAATTTTAGTTCTGAAAAAAAAATTAAAAAATAAAAAAATTGTTATTGAAGATCCCTTAGGAGAAATATTTTCCAAATCCGAGATCCTTGAAAGGAATTTGATTTGCATTTATTATATTTGCAAAATCTTTTCAAAGGAATCTTTAAATATGTTTACAAGTAAAGACATCGGTTCTACTCTAGGGAAGGAAAGAGAGTATTTTAGAGCCACGGGTCGAAATAGCGGGAAAAGACCGGAACTGTTGAAAGAAAAATATATTAAAAAAATTATGAAAACTTCTCAAGGTGTTCCTATTTTTAAAATAACTGTAAAAGGCATAAAAAAAGTGGAAGAAATAAACATAATAAAATCTAAAAAGTATCCAAAAGCTTTTTTTGAACTAATTGCTACTTGGGAAATACGTTATAAAAAAATAAAAAGACCTATAAGAGAAGAAGTGCTAAGAGCTTTACTGATTGATAATTATACAGTTAAACAATTAAGGGAGATTTTAGGATATTCTTTAGATAAATTAAGATCTGCTATAGGAGACTTAAAAAGGAGTAGAAAAATAAGGGAAATTGGAAAAGAGGGACGTGTTAAGATTTGGGGTTTGAATTTACAAGATAATATTCCCTAATTCTTAAATAATTCTAATTTGATTATCTTTTTTTATCATTTAATACGACAAAACAATTGCAAAAAATTTTCCAAAATCTTTTTAAGATTTCTTTAAAAAAATGTTTTAAATTCTTATTCTTTAATTAATTAAATTAAAATATTATATATTGAAAATTAAAAAATAGGATTTGTTAAAAGATGAAATTTTTTAAACTTTTTACAGCGTTTAATATAAGAAATATTAGAATATTAAACAGGATTGTAATGCCTGCAATGCACTTAGGTTTAGCCCAGAATGGAGAAATGACAAAAAAGCTTACTGATTTTTATGTTGAAAGGGCTAAAGGTGGAGCTGGTTTATTAATAATTGGAGGCTGTTATGTAGATATTTATGGGAAGGGTTTACCATCGATGATTTCAGTTGATAGCGATGATTTTCTTCCAAAATTAACAGAATTCACCGAAAAAGTTCATAGAGCTCGAGATGATGTAAAAATTTGTTGTCAGTTATATCATGGCGGAGCATACGCTTTTCCGCAAATTATCGGTAGGACTCCAATAGCTCCTTCGGCAGTATATAGTAATTTCAGTAAAACCACTCCAAAAGAAATGACTCTTGAAGATATAAAACGAGAACAACAAGCTTTTGCGGATGCAAGCGTACGCGCTAAAAAAGCGGGATTTGACGCCGTAGAAATTTGTGGAAATGCTGGTTATTTAACAGATCAGTTTTGCTCACCCAAGACAAACAAGAGAACGGATAAATATGGTGGAGATTTAGAGAATCGTTTAAGATTTCCCATTGAAACCATTGAATTGATGAGATCAAAAGTAGAAGATTTTCCAATAGGTTATCGAATTTCAGGCGATGATTTTGTCCCTGGTTCTAACACCTATAAAGATAAGTTAATAATAGCTAATAGATTAGGCGAATATTTAGACTATTTTAATGTAACAGGTGGGTGGCATGAAAACTGTGCGCAAATCGCGTAAAGCATGAAACCAAAATCCCACAACTTACAATGGACGTTCCGGAAGGTTGTTATACATATTTAGCAGAAGGTATCAAGAATAATGTTTCTATTCCTATATTTTCTTCTAACAGAATCAATACTCCCGAATTAGCCGAGCAAATTTTAATGGCTGGTAAAGCTGACGCAATTTGTATGGGTAGAGCTTTAATTGCTGACCCCTATTTGCCAATGAAAGCGAAAAAAGGAGAAATCCAAGATATCATGAACTGCGTTGCTTGTAATCAAGGTTGTTTTGACAATGTTTTTAAAATGATGCCGGTATCCTGTTTAAGAAACGCTAGAGCCGGGAATGAAGCAAGAATGGCATTGAAACCTATCAAGGAGAAAAAGAAAGTAATGATAATCGGTGCGGGACCTGCAGGATTAGAGGCAGCAAGAATAGCACGAATGAGAGGTCACGAGGTGCACTTATTTGAAAAAGATGCTAAAATTGGAGGTCTCCTAAACATTATTTGTATCCCCCCAGGAAGAAGCGAATTTAAAAAGATGATTGAAAATTATACTTATTGGATACACAAGCTTGGAATTGATTTACATCTACAAACAGAAGTCACGGTTGATATTGTAAAAGAATTTAGACCTGATGTAGTTTTTGTTGCTACTGGTTCTATTCCAACAAAAGTTCCCATACCTGGTATTGATAGGAAAAATGTTTATTGGGCTAACGATGTTTTTTCGAGGGACGCACCTATAGGGAATAATAACGTTATTATTGGTGGCGGCGCAACTGGGATTGAATTAGCAATATACTTGGCTAAGTATGGCTCATTAAGTCGAAAAGCGTTTGAATTTCTTACTTTGTATAAAGCCTTAGAACCAGAAATTGCGTTAAAAATGCTTTACAAGGGAAATAAAAAAGTCACTGTCTTAGAACAATTGCCGAAATTAGGAAGTAATTTAGGAAGGACAACTAAATGGGTTTTACTCGACAAATGTGACTTTTTAGGCGTTAAATTCCTTACAAGTGTTAAAGTTACTGAAATTGGAGAAGATTTCGTTAGCTATACGGATAATAAGGGAACTGAACAAAGGATTAATGATGTTGACATGGTTTATTACGCAACAGGAGTCGCTTCAAACGATAATATTGCTAAAGAAATTAAAAAAGTTTATTACGCAACAGAAACCGCTTCAAACGATAATATTGCTAATGAAATTGAAGAATCAGAGAAAGTTGAAGTTATAAGAATTGGAGATGCGCAAAAACCTCAAACCGTGTTAGAAGCTGTTGAAAGAGCTTATAAAACGGCAAATAAAATCTAATTCCATTTATTTTTTTAAAAAAATCTTATAAAATAATAATAAAATTTAAACATGGGTTAATTTTGCAGCAGAGTAAAAGCACCTTAACTGTTAATTCAATTATTTCTAAGTTAAATAATATTGATGAAAAGTCCAGAGATTACATTAACGATATTTTCATTCTTATTAATAAAGAAATAGGGATTAACAAAATCTTATCAATAATTATGTTTGGAAGCAAAGCGGCGAAAAATGAAGAAAGTACTCCAATATCTGATTGTGATTTACTTATTATTTTTAAAGATAGGGTATCTAATAGACATATAAAAGAAATAGAAAAATATTTCATTACTCTTGAAATAAAACATAATTTTAATGAATCATGTTTAAATTCTAATATTGCGAAAAAAGTTTTACAAGTCATTCAGCAGACAACAGGCATGTTTATATCTCATTTTCTCACTAAAAAAAAATATTGGGATCTTGCTATTTTTCATAAAATATTTCGAGTTAACAAGGTTATTTGTAAATTGTTGGCACCAAAAAAAATTGTCATATTGAGCGTTATTGATAATAGTATCATATTGCACGGAGAAGACTTAAGGGATATAGTTAAACAGAGAGTACAAATCCCTCCTTTCGATATGATTAAGAGTCTCTTAATGAATTTAGTGATCTCAATATTTTCTATCTTAATTATTCCATTTAAATCTCTTAATTCTATTAAATATCAATTAGAAGCAGTAAAATGGTCCTTAAGAGCATCTAATTACTATAGTTTTGAAGATTCTGATTGTTATAAAAATATAATTAGACGTTTTACGATTTTTGAAAAGTCATCCAGATATAAAAGGAGAGCTATAGTCTTTTATAGTAGGTTTCTTAATTTGAGAAAAAATCCACGAGATGATATTGGCTTTCAGCTGCGATGCCCATTTAGGATTTTGAAAATTCATATTAAAGGTCTACTGTTTAAAAAAATGATACAGGCAAGAAAAATAAAAAAAGCTTGAAATCTGTTTTCAATTTACTCATATTTTGTCTTTTTTCAAACAATTTTTTGGTACAATCATAGAATTGAGCAGTTAGTTTACAAGCAACCAATTTTAATTGCATTTTTTTTTCTAACAAAAGTTTTAATTCAATATTTTAGATTATTAAATATCAGAAATTTTTAACCAGTTTTATTAAACTTGGGTAAAATGAATGTTCACGAACGTATAATAAAAACTCTCGAACATGAAGAACCAGACCGCGTTCCAACATTAGCACAATATTTGGAATATCCTTTTACTAAAAAAGTATTACAAAATATTCCTCCTACTGAAAAAAAAAGGATACCATCTATTCAGCGTCAAATGTTAGAAGCAGCAATATATATTGGATTTAACTCAATTTGGTATCACTACGAGCAAATCCGAAGGAATTCAAGCGAAAGGCCTACAATTCCAGAAGAAATAAAAAAAAAGTACGGTATTGATTCGTGCGATGATTGGGGGCAATTTCACAAAAATGGCTGGTATCACGATGGTGTTTTGAAAACACCAGAATCACTCAAAGAATGGATATCTTATATAAATACCTGGGAACCCGCTAAAGAAGTTTTTTTTCGTCGTTTTAAAAAGATTTGGGATAAATATCTATTAAAAGGTCTTGTAACAATTCCTACTGGTTCCTCGGTCGCATTTGCTATCTGGTCCATGATTGGAATGAATAGATTTGCTTACATGGTTAGAAAACATTTAAATTTAGTCAAAGACCTTGCGAAAGCATTGGGGAGAATTACTAAAGAATTTCATGATTGTCTTTTTGAACAAGGAGTTGATATGGTATTTATTTGTGATGATTGGGCTTTAAAAGAAAGAACAATATATAATCCAAAACTTTGGAACGAATTAATTACTCCTGTATATAAAATGTTAGCAAATAATGCTCATGAGCACGATTCAAAGTTTTTAATTCATTCAGATGGAAATATTACGGAAACTCTTCCATATCTAATTGATTCTGGGGTAGATGCAATTGACCCCTTAGAATATGAATCGGGAGTTAGATTAAAACCTCTTAAAGAAGAATTTGGGGATAAAATCACACTAATTGGTAATATTTCAGCTACCTATGTTTTAACTTATGGAACGCCCGAAGATACAATAAATGCCACAAAACAAGCTATAAAAGAAGCGGCAATTGGGGGGGGATATATCTTAGGGGCAGGTTCGGATATTTTGGGTACTTGTAAATAT
>JAUWRB010000177.1 GCA_030610785.1 Promethearchaeota archaeon
TAAATATTTTTTAAATACTTAAACATGTATAGAGACAATAATTAACGATTTATTTCAAAATTCATCCCACACCTAAAGGAGTGGGCTTTCTTTTGTTCTCATGGTAAAATCAATTCCTCAAAAAGAGAAAAATATAATTGATCAAAAGGTTTCAGAATTAACTCACTTTACTTCAGAAGAAAGAAAAAAAATCATGAATGATTTAATGCAAAAAAATCTCATGGAAAGAGAGATATGCATTACTTGTTTATTGAAACAACATGAAATAATATCTCCGCCCATTAAATCAAAAGTAGAAAATATTTAAATTGATTAAATATCTCTAATTAAAAAATAATAAATCACTATTTATTGAACTACCATGGCTAAAGGCAATGGTTTTCTTTTGCTCAAATAAGGATAAAAAATTAATTTATAACTCGTATTTTATTTCAACTTGACTTAGTCTTTTATACCTTCTTCGGTTATCGAAAATATACCTTCTCCCTCAGGTAAATGAGGTGCGTCAACTAACTTAGCTACTCTTTGTTCGCCTTTGCCTTTTCTTAGATAAACTCGAATTGTCGATCCGTGAGCAACGATATTTCCTCCTGTAGCGGTTATAGGATTTCCATAAAAAACATCTGGTTTAGCAGACACCTGATTGGTGACAACAACTGCCAAATCAGTATAGATATCGCATAATCGTAATAAATCGTGAAGGTGCGTGTTTATTAGTTGTTGGCGATTCGCTAACGTGCCCCTACCAATATATTCGCTTCGAAAATGTCCTATTAAGGAATCAATAATGATTAATTTAATGTTTTTTTCTTTAATGAGATTTGCAGCTTCTTTAACTAAGAGAATTTGGTGATCTGAATTATAAGCACGACCAAAAACAATATTTTTTAAAATGGTTTCATGATCTAAGTTTAATCCTTCAGCCATCTGAATTATCCGCTCCGGTCTAAATGTCCCCTCAGTATCTATATATAACGCATTTCCTTCAAGACCGCCAAGTTCTTTAGGTAGTTGTACATTCACGCATAATTGATGCGCTATTTGAGTTTTCCCGGTCCTAAATTCTCCAAAAAATTCAATTAAACTGCCTGTTTCAATGCCACCACCTAATAAATTGTCTAATTCTTGACTGCTGGTGGTAATTCGGGAGATATTTTTCCTATGCTCCCAGATAACTTCGGCAGATTTGAAACCAATATTTAATTTTTCCATGGAGGCTTTTATAAGCTTGGCAATTGTTTTTTCACCTAAACCACTTTCATCTTGAATAATTTTAGGGGGTGTATATGCAATTGCTTCAAGACTGTCGAAACCTGCTTTGATGAGTTTACTGAGCGTAGCCTCACCAACGCCAGGAAGTTTCTTGACTTGAGCAATGCATTCGTTTTTATTACTCCTATTATTAGAATTATCTTCAATTTGATCATCATTTTCATTTATTTCTTCATTTATTTCTTCATTTTCATTCAGATTGCTATCGTCTTCTAAATCATCTAATACCTTTAATAGTTCCGCTTCATCATCATTTTCGTCATTAATATTCTCACTTTTATCGTTAGAATCTTTTTCTTCTGAATCATTTATTCGAGCAAATTCTAAATGCTCTTTATAAATTTTTCCCTTAGTATGATTACGATTACATTCAGTACAGAAATATGGTTCACCCATCTCAAATCCATTTCCATTATTTATTTCTATAGCTTTTGCCAAATTATATCACATTTTCCAAAATTTTAGTGTAATTTTTATATACATTAATCTAATTTATCTTAAAGTATAATTATAAAATCCTCTATTTTAAACAGAAGAGGGTAAAGATTTTCAAATTTGTTTTAAAAATTAAAATTATAATGTCGTAGATTTAAGAAATACTTTTAATATCTTCTGAAACTTTTCTCATCTCGATAAAGCAAGTATCCATTCGAGCATCAACATCTAAACAAACTGCTAATATTAATTCTTTTCCTGCTTCCATGACAATAAAATTTCCTTCATTACCTTGAAGGATACATAAATCAAGTATCCCAGATTTTAACTCCAGAAGTACTTTTTCTGATACAGAAAGGATTGTTGCCGTCATTGCGGCTAATTTTATTTCCGAAATACCATCTTCTAAGATAGCTTGAGCTATAAGCCCTTCTGTAGAAACAATTGCTGCTGATCGAACGCCGTCAATATTATCGACAATATTTTGAAGCAAGAATAAAAGTTGCTCGTCAGACATCATGGGATTTCGCTATATCTCTATTTATTTTTCTTTTTTATTAATAGATTAATTATTCTCGAATTTTATTCTTTTTTATTTTAATAACTCGCTTTTTAGTAAATACGCATTTTAGTAAATATATTAATAATAATAAAATAATAGAAATATATAATTTTGTTAATTATTTAATTTAATCAATTGGTGAAATTAATTTGAACTTAAGATTAAAATTTGAAAATTATCCGAAAATTAGCAACAATAGATTAAATGACGCAATTAAAATTATTAAAGAAAATAAAGATAAATATGATGCCCCTTTTTTTATTGATACGAAATCTTATTTAAATGTAGAAAAAATTAAGCAAGTTACACGGCAATTTCAAAAAGATGATATAAAAAATATTATAGTTTTAGGGACAGGAGGCTCAATTCAAACGTTATTAGCATTAAAACACTTATCGGAGAAGAGGATATTCCCAATAATGAACTCAAGAGCTGTAGAATTAAAAGAGTGTTTAGACAAAACTAGTCCTGAAGACTCAGTCGTAATTCCTATATCTAGAGGTGGAGAAACTTTAGATATTAATTCCGCTATTGGTATATTTCAAAAAAACGGATATAAATTCTTAGGGCTCTCGTCTAAGGGGACCATGAACCAGATTTTAAAAAAAATGGAATGCCCAATATTGGATGTACCTGATTTATCTGGGCGTTTTGCCGGGTCTATTTCAAATGTAGCGATAGTTCCTGCTTATCTCTCAGGAATTAAGGTAGAAGGTTTTTTAAGGGGTTTAGATGAGGGATATAAAATATTCATGAGTTTTGATAATAACATTGCTATGGAATTTTCTGCTTTTCTTTATTATTTATATCAGATGGGTTATAAAGTTGTTTTTTCGATACCATATTCAAGAAATATCGAAGGAAGCGTGGGGTTATTCATACAAGAAATTTCTGAAAGTACAGGAAAGAATAATAAAGGTATTATGGGGTCATTTCAATCAGCACCTTCATGTCAACATTCCGTTTTAGAATATCTTTTAGGAGGTACAAAAGGAGCGGTAATCCCAATAATTTGGACAATCGAAGATGAAGAGCCTGATTTAATACTGGAATCTTCTATAGATTATATTGATGGGCAATCAGCACAGACAATTGTAAATTATCAAGTAGATGCTACATTTCAAGCATTAATTGAACAAGAAGTTCCTTCAGCAAAAGTATCCATAAAAAACCCATCTAATACGAACATCGGTTATCTAATTTCTTTTATTCAATCAACAATTTATTATCTTTGCTTGTTAATTGATATAAACTGGGCAAATAATCCTAAAGTTAATATTGGAAAAAAAATTTGCAACGAGGCGCTAAGAAATAAATTACCCCCTGAAGAAAGGGAAAAAATTAGAGAAAATATTGCAAAAGAAAAATTTAAATCTTTTTTTTAAAATACTTATCTATTATTGATAAAAGCATCATATAAGGTATTAATGGCTTTCTTGCAGTCTTTTCTTTCAATTATAATTGTTATATTTAACTCCGAAGAGCCTTGAGCTATCGCCCGAACATTTATTTTATTATTACCTAATATTGTAAAAACCTTACCGGCAATACCCGGAGTGTGGAGCATTCCTGCCCCAATTACAGCAATTAAAGAAATATCGTTATCAATTTTTATACGAAACCATTGTTTTCCGAAGAACTCAGAATGTCTTAATAATGCGCTTACATTCATCGAATCTTCTATATCAATTCCGAAAGTGATGTTATTTTCCGAAGAACTCTGCGATATAAACTTGATATTTATATTATTCTCTCCTAATAAGGAAAACAATTTTGAGGCCGTTCCTGGTAGCGAAACCATGGTACCGCTTTCAATTGTAACCATTGAAAGCCTTTTGATGGATGTTATTGCCTTTATTATTTTTTTATCTTGTACAACATTTTTAGTTATTAACGTGTAATCTTCGGATTCCGGATTATAAAAATCCCTGATTTCTGAAGGGATCTCTCTTTTTTCGTTAACATCTAAACATAAAGGATGTAAAACTTTAGAACCAAAAAAAGCAAGTTCTTTCGCTTCTATATACGAAATGTTTTTTAAAAGGGCGGTTTTCTCAGCAATTCTTGGATCAGCGTTTAAAAAACCCTTTACATCTTTCCAGTATATTACTTTACAGTCGTAATTTGGCTGTAAACAATACGCAAGTATTGCCGCCGTTAAATCAGTACCACCCCTACCAAATGTAGTAATTTTCTTATCTTTTGTTGAACCATAAAAACCCGTTATGCAAACTATATCAAAATCTTTAGTTTTTAATATAGGACCAATTCTTTTATTTATTAATAATTCAGTTTCATCTAATAAGGGAAGAGCTTTACCAAAATTATCGTCAGTCAAGATAATTTCATCTGAAGAGATAAATTCAGATGCGTATCCGATTGAATTTAAAAATTGAGCAACAATAAATGTACTTAATTTTTCTCCATAAGATAGTATAATGTCTAAAACATCCATGCTTGGCCGAATTAAGCGTATAACTCGCCCCAATTGGGTTAATTCGTCAATATTTTTCTGAAGAAATTCTATTGAATTTTTATATTCAATTTTGTTTTTATCAATGATTTGATCAATGACTTTTTCATGAGAATTGTAGAGGTCTTCAACAATATATTTACATTCAGAGCCTTCACTACAAGATTTGTTATAAAAATCAATCAATTGGTCTGTTATTCCTTTTATAGCAGAAGTGATAATTATTAATTTTGATTCTTTCAAGTATTTTTTAATTATTTTAGTTGTTTGTTCAAATGATCTTGCATCTTGTAAGCATGACCCGCCAAATTTCATCACAACGAGGGTGCTTTTTTCATTAGTCAAAATTGTCATCTATATAAAGGGTTAATAACTCTATGAAAAAAAATATATGAAAGTTAATAGTTTTTATTGAAAATTAATTATTTACTTAAAGAAATTAATATAATCGCTATAAAAAGCTGTTTAAGATGTTGTAAAATGTTTTTTCATCAGTTCTTGGACAATTAAATTCGATTCTTTTAATAGTTCTTCTTTTACTCTATTTTCCATGTTATATCCTTCTCTATAAACAACTTTTTTAACTCCTGCATTAATTAACAATTTTAAGCAACTCATGCAAGGGAAGGTAGTACTATATAAAGTCGTATCTCCTTTTATTGAGGTGCCATGAATTGCTGCTTGAATGATACAATTAGCCTCGGCATGAATACCACGACATAATTCAGGTTTTTCACCGCTTTTAAGATTTTTTCTCACGCAAATTTCTGGAGAACAGTGTTTTAAACCTGATGGCGCACCATTATAGCCTGTAGAAATAACATGAGAATCTTTTACTAATACAGCTCCGACTCTCCTTTTAACACAAGTAGAGCGTTGAGAGACGACTTCGGCAATTTTCATGAAATATTCGTCTTTAGATATTCGGGGGTTTTTATCGCTTAACATGAATCATCATAATTTTAATAATTTAATTATGCCATTATTTAATTTAATTATAGCAGTTTAAAAGACAAAAAATTTGCTCTTTTTATTTACTTTAACTAATTTTACTTTAACTAAATTTGTCAAGCAATATAGTTAATAAAGTCTCTATAGAACATAAATAATTATTAAATAAGCTAAAAAGACACAAACTATAGAAAAATAGAATGTCACCAAATTATTATCCACTCTAATCTCTCTTTGAATAAAACCAAAATTCAATTTAAAAGTAAAAAACTCCTTAGGTGTTAAAATAATTAAAATTAGTATTGGTTGAAAATATCTTATATATGGATTAGTAAAGAACAGGAATGACACAGTTATAAGTATAGCCACAAATGGAATCTCGATAAGATCTACTTCTTTTAATCTAAATACCATATATAATCCAGTAATAACAAGCGCAGGGATCATTCTTATAAATAATGGAAGTGTAGTCTCACCAACATTATTCCATAAAAAATAAAGTCGGACATAATCTTCTATGAAAAAGATTGGTGCAACAAGAAAAATTAATACGAGTGGGATAGAGCAAATTAAAAATTTCTTCATTTCATCCCAATCTTTTTCCATTAAAAACTTAATAAAAAATAACGCCATAATTGGGAGGGTATAGATCTTTGCAACAGCAGATAATGTTAGAAAGAAATAAAATAAGTACTTGCACCATTCTTCTTCTTTAGGATAAAAATATAAAGCTAAAAAAAAAAAAATAAAAAAGAATGAATCGGTTATGTGATAGCCACAATTCTCGAAACTAAATACATTATTTAAAAAGAAAAATGGATTAATTAAGAATAATCCATAAACATACTCTTTGTTAGGGATAGCAAAGCTTTTTAGCACAAAGTAAAACAATATTACTACAATTATTTCCATAAGAAAACCCCAAAAGGCAAATATTTCAACCATTCCAAATGAAAGTACTCTAAAAAGATCTAATAAGAACATGGTGAGTGGAGGATAATAAACAGAACCTCGATAATTGATATTTACATCACCCCAGCTTTTTAATGGATTTTCTGTATGAGTGAAATAAAAATAGAAAAGCATAAAAAATCTAATTGCAAATCCGGCGACAATTAGGATTAAGGCTTTATGATCTAAAATTTTTTCAATAAAAGACTGATTTTCTTTATAAATTTCATTTTTCATTTCTTTTACTCACTTACAATAGCACTTTTCTTAATTTACTTCATTAAATCTAAAGTTTTATTAAATTTTGAATTTATGAATAAAATGCATTAATTTTCGTTGAGATATATTTAATTTCTTCATTTGTTAAAAAAGGATGCATCGGTAAGCTTAGCATTTCATTAGCATTTTGTATCGTATTTTTATTATTAAAATGATCTAGATAGATAAAAGGCTTAGTCTTTTGAATAGGAACTGGATAATGGATTCCAGATTGAATTCTATTGTCATTTAAATGTTTTTGGAGCTCATTTCTGTTTTTCACTAAGATAGCATAAATATGAAATACATTTTTATCAGCATAAGGCGCCAATTTTGGTGTATTTACATTTTCATTATCTTTTAACTGATCAGTTAATTTCTTTGCAACTTCAATCCTCATATCATTCCATTTATCTAAATGTTTTA
>JAUWRB010000121.1 GCA_030610785.1 Promethearchaeota archaeon
TGTTTACAACAATATGGAGTGTCTTATAAGGAATACATGAAACAAGTACCAAGATACTTTTTATTTTTTTAAGAATTAAATTCTCTTTCTTTTTTTTATACTCAATTAGAAATCATATTTAAAAATAATGTAATAATTTTCACTCATAAAAAAAAGAATAAAAAAAGAATAAAATTTCTTGTTTTTCAATTCACAGCTATATTATTTATCAAAATGCTTGATTTATTTCTCGCGCCACTCGCACCCACAACGTCCGCATCGGTATTTCTTGCCGTACATCTTCGGATAATCGTTTATAATTGTTTCTTTATCTAAGGATTCATGAATCATCCGTTTATCTTCTTCGTTGCATTTTGGGCATTTTCTGCGACCCTCGGTTTTTTCAATTGTTAAAATCCCTTCTTCTCCCATTTAAATTTCATCTCTAAAAATTTTGAATAGTTTAATCTTTATTAGGTTTAAAACTTTAAAATTTTGTATTAATTACCGTTTTTTTTCGGATTATATTTTTAGATATTTTCTATTGTTATTAATTTTATCTCAATATATAAAAAAGTTTTGAAATTTTTTATAATCAAATTTAAATTGAATTAAAATTTAAGAGTTTTAGGATCTCGAAAGACTATCATTGAAATTAATTTTGTAAATTATATTTTTTAATAAGGTGCTTCCCGTATTCTGCAGCTCTATCAAATAATTCTGGACTGGAGTACTGAAATTTAAAAATAAAATCATTTAATATTTTTTCGTAAAACTCTCGTAAATCGTTATTTTCATTTTGAATTTCAAAACAATACAAGATATTTAATTCTTTTGTCTTATTAATTATCTCTTCCTTACTTATTTGAGGCGCTGATGGCAGTTTTTTTTTTATTCCTGCTAAAATTGAAAACCCTTGAAATAAGAAATAATCGTTAAATTTTTCATAATCATCTTTACTGTATTCATTCATGGAATTTAAATCGTGCAAATTTAAAGCAAGTATAATCACGTCAAGAGTTTTTATTTTTTGACGATCGTTAATAATTCCATCAATATTATTAGTTGTAAAAACTCTAATTTTAATTGGAATTTGTTTAAATACTATTAAAAACTCACGGGAATCTTTTTCATTTTTGGGCTCATTAAGACTTTCAGTTTTAATTGCTTCTTTTTTAAGATAATCAAGAATAATTTCCTTTCCGGAATCTAAGGTGCCAACAATTCCAATTCTCAAGTTATAGTTTATTTTTTTCAATAGATTTCGTTTCCAAAAATAATTATTATCATTCTTAATTTATTTTTTATAAAATAAATCTTTTAAGTATAAAATTTTGATTAAATTAATCGTTTACTTACACGAAAATATGAACTAATCTGAAGATGTTATTAATCTATTTCCTTTTAATTTTGATGATCTTAATCTGGAGTTTCTCGTTCATTATTGTAGATGTAGCAGTAGAAATTATCCCTCCGCTATGTATTGCATTATATAGATTTGTAATATCCTCGACTGCATTCCTAATAATGGATATTTATTTTAAGATACATGGAAAGGATAACTTTGAAGAGAACGGTCATAAAACGGAAAAAACTAAATTCTTGAAAAAAGATTACGTTTTTCTCCTAATAGCAAGCCTAACTGGGAGTTCTTTATTTTTTATTTTTCAATACTCTGCTATAAGTATAATAGGTCCTTCCCTTCCTGCTTTATTCATATGTTTATTATCTCCTGTTATTATTACCATTCTCTCTCTTATATTTTTTAACGAAAAATTAAGCAAAATAAAAATTATTGGTTTTATTATTGCTAGTGTTGGCGGTTTTCTCTTGATCACAGGTGGCAATTTAAATACTCTTACTCCCGAATCTCCTAATTTTTTAGGATATTTATTTGCGCTAATCACTCCATTTTTATGGGCAATATATACTATTATAATAAAACGCGTGACGAAAAATAATTCTCATATTACCACGCTAAAATACGTCTCTTATCTCGGAACTATTGAATTATTTCTTTTCGTTCTAATCAATAACAAGTTTCTAATTTTCCTTGAAAATTTATTAAATTTTCAGTTATTTTTATGTGGATTATATCTAAGTTTTGGTTGTCATATTTTTGGTTATTATGTATGGCAATACTCCCACAATAAGCTGAAATCTTCAAAAGTTGCGTCATTTTTATATGTGGAGCCCTTTATAACGCTCTTTTTTTCGTTTCTTCTTCAAAGAAGTGAAGTTATACTAATCGGGAATATTATTGGAGGACTTGTCGTTTTAGTCGCCTTAATTTTAATTAATTTCAAGTAATTATTAAATTTAAAATCTTTAAATTAGTCCTCAAATTCAATCATGTATTCTTTATTAATTAAAATTAAATATTATAAATTTTATTTTATATATATCAAATTCTAACGAATTCTAAAAGGTAATTTATTATGGCAAGAAGAGTATATGTTAAAGGTAAAAAAACACACGCAAAAGGCGAGACTTTTAAGCAAGATAATGTGGGAAAAGAAAAAGAGCGCTTCCAAGTAAGTATAGATCTCATGAGTCTAAAGACGCTAAAGGATTACGATTCGTTCGGTCGAGTTGGTGAATTTTATTTTAAGATCGATGGAGATAAAGCGTTAAAAGCAAGATTTCCTAACAAGGGCGTGATTAAGGTACAAAAAAATCAGTCTTTTACTTCAAAAGCCGATATGACGCTCTGGAGCGAGTTCAAAACCGTAAGGACGGGCAAAGAAAATGTTCTAAATCTTAAGGTTGAATTAAGAGAACAAGATAAGTTGAAAAAGGATAAAACCATTGCAGAACAAGCTTTCGAAATAAAGCTCCCCAGTAAGACTGCATATATTATTTTACAAGACGAAAAGGAAAATACTAAAGCTAAACTTCGGATACAAGCGACAAGGACGAGATATTAAATTAAAACCATATTTTTTTTTTTAAACTTTTTATTAATAGTCGTGCGTGAAATATTCCTTGAGTTATTTTTTTAAATGTTTGAAATTTTTTTTTTTTAAAAATTCTGTTTTTTGAAATAGGAACTTTAATTAAAAGTAGGATACAACGCTGCATATAGAGTTAAAATAGATATCTTAAGAAACATAGAATTTCTTTAAAATAAAGAATTTTATCTCTTATTTTTTCAAATTTAAACCTAAAATCAAAATTTAACCTATTTCCCAGTAAAAATAAGATTTTCCAAGTAAGGTTTAAAATAAGATAAAAAATCGTTAACCTAAATTACTCTTTTTTCTTATCTTTTGTATCTTCTTGCTCTTTACGACCATTTCTTCCCTCTTTTTGATCTTTCTGAGCTTTTTTGATCGAATCAATAATGGAATCAAAATTTAAATTTTTAGCTAACTTAAATCCAACATCAAAAAAAGATTTTACTGAATTATAGAACACATCACCAAGTACATCTCCTGCTTCAAGAACGGCATCCGTAAAGACATCCTTCAGTTCTGAGGGATTTAAGTCATTCATAATTTCTTCCTTTTTTTGTTTTAATTCCTTGTTTATTTTGGACCAATCAACTTGGGATTTATCAATATTCGAATCATTATTTGTTTTCAAAACTTTCATCCTCTTACTTTTTTTTTATTAAAAATTATTCAATTTCAGTATTAACTTTAAGGGAATCAATTATATTGATGATATCTTCGGCTAACTCGTACCTTTCTGAACGATATTTATCCCGGTTCATTCTTTTTTCAACCCTCAATGGAGTTCCAACTTTTATTTTTAAACCATTTGTAGGAATTAAGTTGAATAATTTTATCTTTTCACTGAAAATGGCAACGGGAATGATTGGAGCGTTTGCTGCGACCGCAAATTTAATAATTGCCGCCATTGATTTTATTTGAGTTTCGCGATCCAGTTTTGCTTCTGGCGTCATTCCAACAAGATCCCCCGTCTCGTTTAAAATCTCAAAAATTTTATCTATTGGCTCAGTATCCTCCTTGCTTTTCGTCCCTCGAATCATGCCGAGAGTTTTAAGTACAGGCCCAGCAATCTGATGCTTCATCAATTTTGGACTTAGCATAAAATGAATCTTACGCCCGGAGACTTGGCTTATTATGATCATGTCTCTCATCACATTCTTAGAAATTGTCGTTATAAATGCTTTCCCCATTAGAGGAATATTTTCTTTTCCCTCAATCTCCAAATTTGTAAATAATTTTAAGGCTATACCACCGATACCTTTAACCGCTCCGTATAGGACATCGCCCATTAAAGCTTTTTGATCCAATTTATTATCTTCCTTTGAAACTGTTGAACTTTCAGTCATGTTTAAAATATACTCCTCTTATAAACAAATATAATGGTTATTTAGTTATTCTTTTTATAAAATTATTGCTTTATTTAAAAACATCTTCATATGTAAAATATCTTAATATGTATGATAATCTTCTCAATATTACTGCACGAGCATGGAAGAAAGAAACAATATTGTTGATCGTAATTGATAGGATTATACTTTTTTACAAAAGAGTTCTTTTTTCCTTTTGTCTTAGAATCTTGAAAAAATATAACAAGAATTTTTTTTTCAAATTTTAACCCATTCCTCTCTAAATATAGCTGCCTTACAATCCTTTTTAGTTTATAAAAAATATCAATTGTTAAATTAGCAAATGTTAATGTTCATTCTTCAATCCATAATTCTGCTAAATAAATTATAACTTCCGCAGCTTTTTGTAAAGCTAATGTAGGAATATATTCTTTTCTAGAATGAAACAACAAACCTCCAGCAAATATATTTGGAGTTGGTATTCCCTTGGCACATAATTGAGCACCATCGGTTCCTCCTCTTATCGAGTGAATTTTTACTTCTAATCCTGCTAATTCAATCGCTTTTTTAGCTAAATCTACAATTTTTTGTTCTTTTACTAAATGAATATACATGTTCTCATATTGATGCAAAAAGCTTAAATTGATTTTTATTCCTGAATATCGAATTTCGTATGAAGATTTTAAATTTTTAAGATAATCCATGCGCCTTTGGTTATTTTTAAGTTCAAAATCTCTAATTAATAAATTTGCTTTGGCTTTCTCTTCGTTTCCTTGTAGATTCATTAAATGGTAGAAACCTTCTCTCTCTTCTGTATGTTCTGGAGATTCCATTTCGGGAAGTTCGCTCAAAAATCGGCAAGCTATACGAATTGCGTTTATCATTAAATTTTTTGCATATCCCGGATGAACATTAAGCCCTTTAAATTTAATACCGACTAACCAAGCATCAAAACATTCAGTTTCTAATGTTCCCATTTCAGAACCATCTATCGTATAACAAATTTCAGGAAGCTGCTTTTTCTTAACTTTAAACAATCCTTTACCAATTTCTTCGTCAGGAAAAAAACAAATGACGATAGGTCCATGCTTTAATTCTGAAAATTTATTCCAAGCGGCATAAGCTGCCATGATTTCTGCAATACCCGCTTTATCGTCAGCACCTAATAATGTATCTCCTTGAGAAGTAATTATATCAAGCCCGATGTATTCTTCTAATTGAGGCGAATCATTTATTGTCAAGCTTAACTCGTCATCTTGAGCGAATTTTATTTCGGTTCCATCGAAATTTTTATGAATGACAGGCTTTACATCCTTACCGCTTATAGAAGAAGAAGTATCAAGGTGAGCTATCAAGCCAATTGTCTTAACTTTTTCAAATCCTTTACTCGGCGGTAAATGAGCGTAAATATGACCAGATTTATCGTGAATAACATTTTTTATATTTATTTGTTTTAATTCTTCCAATAATAATTTTCCAAATTCAAATTGATTATTAGTTGATGGAAAAGATGCGGATTTTTCGTCAGATGTCGTCCAAATTCTAACATATCTTAAAAAACGCTCTAAAGCGTCATTTAGCAAAAAGTCTTGAATTTCTTTCGAAATAGATATCATATAAATCAATAAACTATCAATTAAAGAAAATAATATATATAATTAATTATCTTTTCTTAACTTAATTTTTGATTTGATAAAAAAAAAATAAAATTATTACTATATATAAGATTTGCATGGAATGATATAACCATCTAACATAAAAAAAAATACATGATAGCTCGTTAAATTATTTTGTAAGACTTTGTCGCAATGCTACTTTATCAAGCTTTTCTTGAATACTGTGAAATTGGTTAGCTTCAAACCGTTTAACCATATCTTTCCAAATTGCCCGAAAGTGATAAAAATATTCAGATATTTCAAGTGAATCCCCGAATACTACACGGTAATTCTTAATGATTTCGATCTGGAAGTATAAAGGCAGAAGTTCAAAAATTCTAAGATCATATAGGGGGGGTGCTAATCCTAAGAAGTTTCGCCAAGTTTTTAAATTTGATTGTTTATCTCTGGTTTGTGTAATTATTGCCACATCAATATCAGATCTATTTGGAATGAATTTATCAACGACATAACTCCCATGAAGTACAACCCAATAATTACTACAAAATGCTAAATCGTCATCAATTTTCCTCAGAAAGTTTAAATTTTTCATCTAACACCTCCTCTGTTACTTTAACAAATTCCTTTAGTGTTTTTACTACATTATCTTTTTCTCGAATAACTAATTCTTCCTCTACCTTATTATATCTATGTACAAGAACATTTCTTAAGCCGTTCCACTGACGCAATTCTTTAAATATATCAGAAGTAAAAATGTTCAATCTTTCTAGTTCGTCTATGTTTGAATAATCATCCTTCACAGAAATTCCCAAATCTTTACATAACATGGCCACTACATCCATGGCTGCATCGATAGAAACTTGAAGGCGATAAAATAAAGCATCGCTATAAAATTCATTCTCTTCAAGATTTTCTGGCAAAACAGATATTTTATCTACAATAAATTCTAATTTTCTTCTATATTGATCCTTACGGTTCATGTCATTAATTGAAAATACTATTGTATTATTGTTATGCTTTTGATTATTACTTATTTTCCTTAATTTTAGTTGTATATATAATATTTGTTATTTATATTAATAATCATTTCTTTAAGTTTCTATTACATTTATTTCTTAACTTCCTTAAGTTATGTGTAACTTCCTTAAATTATGTGTAAGATTGTTTTCCTATTTCATTTAAATCCTTAAATAAATGCATCTATATTCTTATCAATAATATCGTGATTATCATTTCTATTACACTATATTAACCTATTTTTAAGTATTAAATTGTTTATTATTTTTTCCAGAATGTCTCTGTTTTCCATTTATTTTGATATGGTCCCTCTCTTGGCTCTGTTAAAATTTTATTTTAATTCTTTTTTCTATATCATTTAATTTTTGATCATGTGTTGTAATGTTTTTTCAATTTCATGTAATTTCTTTGAGTTTGGCCCTATTATAAATGTTTTCTTGTCATTTTTTTCTTGTATTGTTATCATGCCTGACTTTTTCACTCTATTTTTAACGTGATTTTCCTCATTTCTTATAACTTCATTTAAAATGGACGTTATTTTATCATGTTGTAATTTACTGAGTTCTTTTTTTATATAATCTCCTCCATCGTAAACACCACTTGAACTAAGCAATAGTTTTATTGGTACATACTCTATAGTTATTTTGCCTTCATTTATAATAGTATATTTGTTGCCATTTCCATCAAGATATATATATAGTCTTTTTATCCTCATTGCAATTTTTATCTCTAAAAATTATAATTGAAATTTGATTATTAAAATATTATATGAAATAAATATAAGGGGAATTTAATTTAAAATGATAGTTTCTATTGATATTAATAAATGCTTAGGATGCGGATTATATGCGGTAACATGTCTAAACAACGCGATTGTTATGAAAAGGTTTGAAAGAGAACCAATCCCTGGTTAATTATTCTATCATAGATTTATTTTTTATTTTTCGCTGAGAAAAAACTTTGGAAACCACTTGGGTACCCTTTTTTTATATTTTAAATATTTGGCGCCAAATATCTTTTCAAGATCCTTCTCTTCGTAAGTTGCCATTTTATTAAATAGAATAAAAATAAAAACCCATATAATAATGGATATAATCGACATGGTTAAAAATATTAATCCTAGAAAGATTAGAATAATACTAAGATATAAAGGATGCCGAACACGAGCAAAAATCCCCGTAGTAATTAGATCTGCATTACGATTTTCACCAAATAAAATTTTATGTGATAATTCCCCACAAACAATAGCTAAAATCAATAAGAAAATAAATAGAATTATCCGCAGAATTAATGGTATAAAATTACTTAGTATTGTTGAAAACATAAAGAGAAAAGAATCTAGACTCCATATTAACAAAAATGTTATAAGAGTAATATAAAGTATTATATCAGTGTGAGGAAACTCCTTCCCTACCCCATGGACATGCTTAGACTTCATATATTTTGACCAATTTTATTTGATTGCCCAATAAATAATTCCTTTTCTTTTACTCATTATTTAATAACTTCTAAAAGGTAATTTTAACATTAATTTTTAAATACACTAAGAATTGTTATATTCCTTAACAATTAAACCTTGAAAAAAATAATAATAGAATGTTTATTTAATCATAAAAAACAATGAAATTTATAGATCCATTATATCTGAACATGTCTGTTAAAAAATAAAGGTTTAACTTTTAATTTATCATTCATAATTAAAATATTTAATATATTCTTTCCAGACATCATGTTCTTTTTTTCTTTCAGAGCCGGGGACGGGATAAATCACGCCATCTTCGATGTACCAGTATCTCCTATTGAGGAAATAATGTGCGGCATAAAAATCATCGTATGATTCATCGTAAAGGTCGCCTAATTCTTCGTAGTATTCGGGGGGAGGGGAGTCATCCTCTTCGCATATGGGCAAGATAAACTCTTCGAAACACTTCACGCAATACCAAGCGTTTTTTACGGGGTACCAAGCCATGTCGAGGTCGGTCGGGAGCTCGTGCAACTT
This sequence comes from Promethearchaeota archaeon, assembly GCA_030610785.1. Classification (GTDB taxonomy): domain Archaea; phylum Asgardarchaeota; class Lokiarchaeia; order Sigyniarchaeales; family SOKP01; genus JAUWRB01. Next base: position 8,912 of record JAUWRB010000121.1, read on the forward strand.
GATTAAACCCTTTTCAAGCAGTTCCTTGTAAGAGAGGCAAGAAGTCGTCCTATAGCAGACGCAAGTAGAGTGCTCAAGCATGTGCTCGAGGGCCAGCCTCGTCCTACACAAATAAGTATCTCTTTTATCTTGAGATGGAGTTAATTTTTTTCCCTTATCAAAACATTTTCTATTTTTATGAGTGTATAAAATTTCTAAATCTAACAGCCTCGTAATTTCCTCTTTGGCAGCTTGTTTTATGACTTCCCTGAGGAAGCTTCTGGCGCTTCGGAGGGCGGGGTGGTTTAAGACAACCTTTCTCGAAATTCTTGACTTCACGATAATAATACCTCGTTTCGGGTATTTAAATTTTTAGTGTCGCCCGAATTGACCGAACAGTTTACATACGAGTGTTTCGATGGGGACGCTGCGTTTGACGAGGTTTTAGGAGTCGAAAAGAAAAAGTCCAAGAAAAATCGCTTTTTGGATGGTCTAACTAAAAAGAAAGCGTTAAACAAAAAAGCAGTTAATATAGTGGGACTCGAAGAAGAAGAAGAAAAAGAAAATGAAAAAGGAGAAGACCTTAGTTTCAATTCTAAGAGTGTGAGAAAGTACACATCTTTTTTGGAGGATTAAAAAATGCTTTTCGTGTTGAAAAAATCCGAAAAAAAAAATGTTTAATTACTTGTAAAATTATAAAAAAAAATACAGC
>JAUWRB010000152.1 GCA_030610785.1 Promethearchaeota archaeon
CTAGCAACTTTATTTGTTATTAATTCTTTTTTCTTAACATGGTATTTTTTCTTTAATAATTCATCGTACAATGGAATTGATTCAGAGAATTTTTGTAGCCATTTGCGTTCATAGAATAATAGATTCCACATCATTTGTTCAATTTTATCTTCATCTTCTATGAATTGACACATGGGGTCAGCTAATAGCGCTTTTAAAATATCATCAGGATTTCCTGAAAGAGCAGCATTAACAACAAGTTGTTGGTTTTTTGCAGGAATTTTAACAATTTCAGTTATTGGTTTTGGCAATGAACCTATTTTGGCAGAACATATCTTTCCATCCTTAAAATAGGCAGGAACTTCAATAACGCAATTATCGGGCAAAGATGGAATTGTACCATTATTAAGAATATTACAAACATGGTGTGCATGAATATTTCTTTCTCTATCCTTTATCATCATCAACGCTTTCTCCCCTCCCTCCCATGGTCTGATAAATAATTTAATAATCCATCTACTAGTATTTCTTTTACTAAGTTTAAATAAGGAATATACAAGATTTCTCATGAAATGAAGATTTTTAACGTTTCTTAATTCAGTGATACCAAAAGGTTTCTGCCGATGATTGAAATAATTATAATATTGAGGCAAAAATTCTGCCACGTGCCTATCTTGTACATAATTATAATAACCATATTGTTTTAAAAGATAATAATTAAAAGGTCGTCCAAATTTTTTAGTTTCATAAGCGTGTTCTGCTTTTTCACGGATATTAGGATAAATATCTTTACCATCGTATTCAAATTTTGTAATCCAAGCAAAATGATTTACGCCTCCATATAATAATTCGATTTTTTTTCCAGGAAGTAGTTTTATCCCGCAACTTTTTAAGAAATTTGCAAATTTTCTCGTACCTATTGAAAAAAATTCATGACAAAGTCCAATGGATTGTACATTTGGAGCTGCTTGAATAGCGCTTAACATTATTGTTCCTTGAGGGTTTGTATAATTAAGAACAACTGCGTTAGGGCACAATTCCTCAACATCTTTTAATATATCACGAATAATTGGAATTGTTCTTAACCCTCGAAATATTCCTCCCGGTCCAATAGTATCACCAGTATTTTGTGGTATTCCAAATTTTAAAGGAACGTGTATATCAAACCATTCTGATTCCTGAATCCCCACTGAAATTGATATTAAAACACAATCTGCATTAGGGAGTGCTTTTTTTCTATCAGTAGTAGAAAAAACTTTAATATTTTTATCATGTATTTTTACCATGAATTTAATAATCGTATCGACTAATTGTAACGAATTAAAATCAATATCTACCAACCATAATTCCATTGGTTGTAGAATTTCTGCTTCAAGAATATTCATGAAACATGGAACGCTGAATCTAAAAGACCCTGCTCCGATAAAAACTAATTTTGAAGATTTATTTTCAAACAAATACATGCGCTCCTTAATATTTTTTTTATTTTTTATAAAATATGTTTATTCATGTTATTATTATAATTGCTATTTTTCTAAATTAATAGATCATGATTTTAAACCATTTAATAATTTTAAGAATGCGATGTCCCTATTAAACAAGGTAACTTATTTTAATCCATTTTTTTAAAAAGTTAAAGAATTTAACAGAAAAATCTAAAAAATAATAAAGCGTTTCGAAACTCAAAATATCAAAAAATTTTCAACAAATCCAATAAGAGGCATGAAGGACTTTTACTCTTTAGATCTGCGAGAGGTTAATTTTATATTAACCATTGTAGAAGAAATCGCGGAGTTATATTGCTACGAAGAAATTGAGGTACATCTATTGGAACCGATTGAAATATTTGCTGCTAAATCTTCTAATGAGTTAGTCAACGAACAATCTTTTATTGTGGAAAAAAAAGAAGGAGAGAAACTAATTTTATCTTCATGATCATCGTGGCACACGAATAGGGTGTGGAAGACATATATTTGAAACCGATATATTTTTAAATTCTAGTAATTGCTTCCTTTATATCGCTAAGAATTTCTTCTACTCCTCTTTTAGACATAAATTATGCTCCTATTGATCTCTTGGGCGATTTTATTAACTCTTATACTTCTAATCCCTTCCGGAGTTAAAATATCCACTTTTTTATCGAATAAATTTTCTAAATATTCCGCTAAATCAATGAAGGCTAATCCAATTGGTTTTTCAAATTCTACAACAATATCAATATCACTTTCTTTAGTTGACTTCCCCTTCGCAAAAGAGCCAAAAAGTCCTATTTTTGTAATTCTAAATTCTTTTTTTAAAAAAGGAAGTACTTCTCGCAATTTTCTGGTAATTTCTTCGATAGTCAACATCCTTTTTCACCAAAGGTTATTATAGAAATTCGGGAAATTATAATTGTTTTTAAAATCATTATCTTCAATAAAAAAAGATATTTTTCTCTATATAAATTCTTTTTGTCATCAAATTTTAAAAAAATTTAATTTTTTTCATTGTCTTTTTAGTAATTAATGAAAGAAAATATCAAAAAATTTTCCACAAATCCAATAAGAGGCATGAAGGACTTTTACCCTTCAGATCTACGAGAGGTTAATTTTATATTAACCATTGTAGAAGAAATCGCGGAGTTATATTGCTACGAAGAAATTGAGGCACCTCTATTGGAACCGATTGAAATTTTTGCTGCTAAATCTTCTAATGAGTTAGTCAACGAACAATCTTTTATTGTGGAAAAAAAAGAAGGAGAGAAGCTAATTTTGATGCCAGAATTAACACCATCTTTAGCAAGAATGATCGCAAAAAAAAGTCAAGAGATCAAAAAACCAATTAGATGGTTTTCAAATCCCACGTGTTATCGGTACGAACGTCCGCAAAAAGGCCGCCGCCGCTCTTTTAAGCAAATTAACTTTGATATCCTAGGTCAAAATAATCTTTACGCAGAGCTTGAAATATTTAATATTGTTATTGACATTTTAACATCTTTTGGAGCGACCAATGAGCAATTCCAGATCTATTACAATAATCGAAGATTTATAGATGCAATTTGCGAACATGCTTTAAATGTTACAAGAGATCAAATGCCATTGGTATATAAAATTTTAGATAAATCAGATAAAATGGAAGAAAAGGAGTTCGAAAAATATGTGATTGACTCCTTTCAAAATGAATTTATAGTTCGAGGAATATTAAAATTAAAAGATGCAAACACTATTGAAGAATTATTACAAAAGTTTGATGATATTCCCGAAAAATTATATGAAGCTATTGGTTATAAAGAATTAGTTAATTTAGAACGCCTTATAGAAGAAGCTGGTCTTTCAGATTATTGTTCCTTTTCTTCGAGTGTCGTAAGAGGGCTTGATTATTACACTGGAATCGTATTTGAAGTATACGACACGGGGATGGAAAATAGACGAGCAATCTTTGGAGGTGGACGATATGACGACCTACTATCCTTGTTTTCTGATGAGCCTTTATCAGGTATAGGATTTGGAATGGGTGTTTTAATGTTAACATTATTTTTAAAGACTTATGACTTAATTCCAAAAGATTTCCTCTTGAAAGACTATAGTGATACAATTTATATTGCCTCCATTAACGATAAAGTTGCCACATATGCTATTGAACTTGCGAGAATCGTTCGAGAGGAGAGTTTTCCCTGCATCGTTGATTATAGATTTAAAAATTTAAAAAGTCAATTGAGCAAGGCAAATGAACTTGGCGTTCTAATTTCTTTAATTATTGGTCCTAAAGAAATGGAACAAAGAAAAATAACCGTGAAGAATATGAGTACTGAGGAACAAAAGACAATTAATCTAGAAGATGTAATTGAAGAAATTTATAAGGTCTTGGATGAATTAGAAGAATAAAGTGTTAAAGTGCTACTGGCGACATTTCGGAAATAATTCTTGAAGTGAAAATTGATAAATTTATATCTAAATCCTCATTCTTTTTCTTCTTTGGCACGAAAAATCCCTCGAATATATAAAATTTATAAGGTTTATAGGGATAATATGAAATGGGTAAAAAAAAGGGTGAAAGATTTTTGGTAAAAAAAGTCTCTATTGATGAACGGGGTAGAGTTACCATTCCAAAGAGTATCCGTGAAAAATATAACTTCATTCCTGGAGAGAAATTCGAGGTTATAGATGAGAATAACAAGATAATTCTTAAACTGCTCATTCCCAAACAAAAAACAGTTAAATCCTCTGGGAAATGTGGTAAAGATACTTTTTTGAAAGCAGGAGAATCAACATTTGGTGGGTGAATGAGTAAAAAAATTAATTGATATAATTATACAATAGATTACGACATAATTTCTTACATCCTTTTCCAATATCGATCCATATTCCATTCTTTCTTTTCATAGGATTTTTCAGGATAAAAAATTACTATATTGCTCTATATATTGCCATATAGAAACCATGCTATTCTATATATTTTATACTATTAATTTAAAATGCTCTATAAATAACTACTAATTAGATAAATAAAAAAGAAAAATGGAGAATAAAAGAATTATGAGAATTAAAATAAAAAAAAAAAAAAATCCAAAGATTAAACCATTTCAAAATAATACGCCGAACGAAGTTTATATTGAAGAAGTTATGAAATTGTTGATTGAACGTGGATTTTAATAGAGTTAAAATGAAAGAGGATGAAAAGAAAAAATGATAGAATTAATTCATTGGTCAGATTTGCATTATGGATCTTCAGATTTTAAAGAAGAATACTTACTTAATTTTATTGATTATGTTAACGATCATAAACCTGATGCTATAATTTGTACAGGTGATTTTACTGATAAAGCCAGAAAATCTCAGTATGAGGATATTTCAAAATTTTTAGGAAAAATTAAAGTTCCAATGATAAATGTAATTGGTAATCACGACACAGCTAACAATGGAGTAATATTCTTTGAGAGATATATTGGTCCAAGAAGGTCAACTCTAACTTTAAGAGAAAAAAATATAATAATTATTGGTGTTCGAACCCCCAAAGATAATACATCAGAAGGAGAATTAGGAGATGAACAATTAGAATGGTTAATCCAGAACTTAAATAATAATAAGGAGAAAATCAAGGTTCTTGCGTTGCACCATCATCTTATAGCAGTTCCAAGTGCAGGACATAAGCGTACTACACTTGTTGATGCAGGAGATGTACTTCAAATTGCTCAAGAATATAAAATTGATTTAATTCTGCAAGGACATCGTCATGTTCCGCATGTATGGCGTTTAGGTGATTCTACTTTATTATATTGTGGAACTTCAACTTCAGATAAAGTTCGAGGCGATGATCCACCGTGTTTTAATCAAATTTCTCTCAATAAAGATAAATTGGAGGTTTATATTGTAGACTCAAATAATTTTAAAAAAAAATTACTATTTAGTCAAACTAAGGATAAGATTAACTATGTAAGACAAAGAAATAACAAGATAAATCATATTAAAAATTCAAATGTATTTCAGACTATTATTTAAAGTTAATTGAACGCCTTTAAAATTAATAATTAACAAATTCAGAATTCTTTTTATAAAACATGTTAATTGAAAACAAATAGTATTAAAAAGGATATTATCAGATCGGAGACTCCAACTCCAATTTTCATAAATGAAAATTATTAACTCAGTATAGAAATAATGAATATCAAATGTATAAAGAAACAATATAAAATGATTAATTTTTTATATGAAAAATAGTATAGAAATATTGAATCTAATAATTTAGAGAAAGCCTATAATTCTAAATGTAAAAATGAAGTGATCTTCTATGGGTGTGTTAAGTGAGTTTGGAGTAGACGAAGAACGATTAACCGAGATAGTAAAAAGTCATGATATAAGTTTCAAATGGATGCATGACAATTTACCTGAGATTCAAGAATCACACGCCGGTAAATTTATTGCGATATATAAGAAAGAAATCGTTGATTTTGACGAGGATCAAGGAAAATTGCTTAAGAGATTAAAAGATAAATGTAGTATAAAAGAAGTAGAAGAAATCTTTATTAATTATATTAATCCCAAAGGATATATTTTAATTCTATTCGTAAATCTGGATTAAAATGAGAATAGAAGCAAAAATTACTCTAAATGGGGCTTTCATTCGGGGTTTTATATCATGCAGCGAATTTTCCTTATAGAATCCTATTTACTTCTTGTTAGATACGGGTTCTGCAATTTCTGCCTTGAGTGTTATGGATTTAGGAGGGTTTGTTGATTATGCAAGATTTGATAAAAAAAGAGAACCAGCGATAGGGGTAGGAGGTTCTTTAGAATGTTATCTAATCCATAATGCAAGATTATTTTTATTACCTACAAGAAAGAGATGGCTTGAAGTAAAAAGATTTGACTCGATGTGTTACTTCCCCCTTCTATTGACCAATTAACTGGCGAACGTATTTTTCTACCCTCAATTATCGGGCGAGATATATTGGGAATTGAATTTGATTTAATATATGCAAGAGAAGGTGTTTTTTTGGAAAGATGAGTGAATCATTCATTGTAAATAAATTATTAAATATGTTACTAAAATTATTTAAAATTCACGAGAAGTGTGAATTTTAAAAATTATTATCAAATTTCGCTTGGTTATAGCATTTAGTATTTCCTGCTGAAAATAAGGAAAATAATGTTTCAAAGGATGTAATTTGTTTCCCTTTTCTTATAATCCCTGATGCGGCTCGAGGGAATTTGGAATATAGCTTTAGCGTTACATCTTTAAGATTATCTCCTATCACTACTATTTCATTGCGAGCAATACCTAAATATTTTCCATCTGGAATAAAATCAGAGATAATTATTTTTTCTTCATCCATCGGAGGATTCTCTTTTATAAAATCATCAATAACCTCCTGAAGATTCATTTTCTCGTCTATAGCCTCTCTAATGAACTCGCTAACGCTTTTATATCCTTTTAAATTAACGATCTCCTCAATTTTCTTCTTTTTTTCACCATCTACTTTAAAGTTTATTATTGTCATGGTATTACCTCTATTTATAAATAAAGTAAAACATATTCTATATATTTTTGTCAAGGATAGTTTTAGAATGTAAAATCTTTAAGATTTGTGTAAATTTTTCATGTCCCTTAAATCGAGTCCCTAAACATTTAGTTGATCAATTTTTAAAACAGAATCCTGAGATCAGGGAAGCTTGGGAAAAAAGTATCTATAAAATTAATTAAATTTGTTATACATCGTTCTCTAAACCTAAGAAATTCTAATTATTTCATTAATATAATGAAACAATTATCATTAATCGAAAATTTATTTATCAACCACTGCTCTTTTTAATAGTCCTTAATGAAATTATCAGAAATAATGTATTTGCGATAAATCTTCAATCCTAATATGAAAAAAATAAAAATATAGCAAATTAAACCGATTATATGAGTTATAGAAGGAATACCTCCTGTTAATATTACGGGAATTTTACTTATATGGATGTCTGGCTTATTAAGTTCTGTCATTCATAATGCACCAATTACTAAAATTTTAATTCCTGTTGTAAACGGGATGAGTACAGCTGAGAATCAAAATATCTTATTCTCTTCTCTATCTTTAGGCACTGTTTTAGGTGAAAATCTGTCGACCATGGGTGATAATTTAGTAATTATAACAATGGTAAGAGAATATGGTTATGAATTAGAATTTTCTACATTTATGCGACTGGGAATTATTATAACACTGATTCAATTGATTTCATCAACGATATTTATTATAATGAAGATTAATTATGATTTTATAATTATAGGGATTATATTATTAATTTTAATATTGATTATTTCTTTATTCTATACAAAAATATTTAATTCAAGTAAAAAGTTTTATCAAAAAAATTTACAGAAAAAACTAAAAAATTTACATTTATTTAAAAGAGGCTCAATTTAAGTTAAATTAAAAGCGTTTAAAATATTACTTTAAATAGAGAAAAAATCATCTTGGTGTTTCTAAAAAATGAGTAAGAAATATGAACATAGGATAGAAATCCTCAAGGAACATAGACAAGATAAGGGGCATAAATATCATCAAACAACAACAAATAATATCAGAAATAAAAAACCTAATGAACTAAAGAAGCTTTATAAAGATTTCAAGAAAAAAATCGAGAAGAGCAAAAAAATCTGGTAGTATATTTCTATATATTAGCATCTTTGAACCATTATAAAAAAACTAATAAAAATTATGTTAAAATATCAAAATTAATTAATTACCTAATGGTATTTGCCTTTATCTATACAACTTACTTAGGCTTTAGTCATTTTTATTGATATTTCCCTTTTTAAAAGTTTATTGAACTTTATATCAATTGAATTAATCTACTTCTCACTTTTTGCCCCAAAATCATTTAAATGTAAGATTTAAAAGAATAATGGGAACTTAAAAGAATAATGGGAACTTCTTAGGCGTATTTAATTTTTATCAAAACGTGACCTTTTTGGTTTATATTATTGGTCTATCTTTACAATACCCCATAACTAAT
>JAUWRB010000158.1 GCA_030610785.1 Promethearchaeota archaeon
AATAATTACAGAAATAAAATTTCAGAAATAAATTAACAATAAATAAAAAAAAATACTATTTTATGGGGTCTAGAGAGGAAACAACGAGTTATATTTTCAAAATTTGCTTACTTGGGCAAGCTTCAGTTGGAAAGACGTGTATAGTGAAGAGATTTTGCTTTGATACTTTTGACACGAACACAAAATTGACTATTGGAATAAATTTTTATTCTTATCAGCTTCCCATAATAATTAAAGGGAAAAAAAATAAAATCATATTAAGTATTTGGGATTTTGGAGGACAGGAGCAGTTTAAAGATCTCTTTCATTACTATATTGGAGGCGCTAATGGAATTTTTACGGTTTTTAATTTAGATAACCTTCAAACGCTGATAGGTTTAGATTGGTGGTACAAAAAATTGGTTGAATACAATCAAAATGATACTCCAAGAATATTAGTTGGTGCTAAAAAAGATTTAGCAAAAAAAAGTAAAAAAACCGTTTCAAACGAGTTAGTCGTTCAGCAATTCATGAAAAGGCACGATGATGAGAGTTTTTTTAAGACATCTTCTAAAAATAACTACAACATTCAGCCACTTTTTAAAGAAATGATAAAAGTAATATTAGAAAAAAATAATTTTGATTACGATAAATTCGTTTAAGATTCGAAAGATGGTAAAACTCTTAATATAATAGAAATTGTTTCCTATTATATTACTTGCGTTCTTTAAAAAAACTTATATTGTTATTCATTTTTAATATCTTCAATTATTATTATTTCTTTTAAACAATTAAAACAGTATTTTGGAATCGATTCAAATTCCATTTTACAATAAGGGCAAGTAATTCTATTTTTACTTGCAATAAGTTTTAAGTCTTTTTCATTAGTTTTAGATTTAGATTTTCTTATTTTCATGAGAATAAAAGATATTCCAATTGAAACTATTGCAATAAAAACGCTAAGTATTATTGTACGAGAAAAAATAGTTAAAAAATACGAGTTAAAATAAATCGGGGAATATCTGTATAAGAACAAGTAAAAGAAAAAATTTGGAAAGAAAAAAGTAGTTAAATTCATGGAACACGCTCTTTTATAATTGCTGAAGATAAAAATTGGGATTAACGACGCAAAAAACCACGATATGGGAATAAAAGATGCGCCATTTTGTTCGGTAAATATCACGTAATTAGCAATGAATTGTATGATATTTTTTCGTTCCTTTAAGATGTTTTTATCGAAGTCAATGTTAAAATTATAAGTAAAAATGTGAATTAATAAACTTAAAAGAATTATTTGAAATAAAAAAATTACAATTTTACTCTCGAAAAATTTACTAATTTTCTTCTTCATTATAAATTATGTAAATTTAGCATTAAATTAAACTCTTATAAATACCTTCAAAATAAAAAAAGAAAAGAATTGCTTAAAACCATAAAATTTTTATTTTTATAATGATATAATTTGCTATAGTGGAAAAAGAACTTTTTTTAACTGATTTTTTAAAATTTTATAATACTAGAAAAATAGAGGTTGTTTTCTTCTCATGAAAGACATTATTAGTTTTGTAAGAAAAATTAGAAGTATTTCTAAAATAAAGCAAAATGAGGTTATCGAATAATGAGTTATACATTTTCGAGAACTAAATTAATAGATAAGATTAAATTTGGATTGTTATCTCCAGACGAGATCCGAAAGATGGCAGCTGCTCGTATCATTACCGCCGATACTTACGATGAGGATGGCTTACCTATTCCATCTGGATTAATGGACCAGAGATTGGGCACGATCGAGCCTGGACAACGCTGTCAGACCTGTGGAAATTTAGTAAGCACTTGTATGGGACATTTTGGGCATATAGATAGGATAAATTTTAATTGTAAATAACTTCATTTCGAAGTCCTAGTATAAAGTTAGCCCGTCCCGTAATCCATGTGGGTTACGCAAAAAAAGTTCTCAAGGTCCTGCGTTCAATTTGCCCTGAGTGCTCAAGGTTGATGCTTTCAGACGAGGAAAAAGAGAAGTTTAAAGAAGACCAAATTAAACACAGAAAAATTTACTTCGAAGGAGATATAGATTCTACTAAAATTGTATTTAAACTGGCCAGAAAAGTTAAAATTTGTCCTTACTGCGGTGCAAAGAAGAAAAAAATAATAATTGAAAAACCAACTACCTTTTACGAAGAAGATGAAAATAAGGGTTCGCGTAGGATAACTCCCATAGAAATCTTAGAAAGATTAAAAAAGATGAACGATGTTGATCTAAGAACATTAGGGATTTCGCCCGAAAACGCTCGGCTTGAGTGGGTTATTTTTTCGGTACTTCCAATCCCTCCTGTATGTGCGAGACCATCAATTACTCTAGACAGTGGAATTCGTTCTGAAGACGATTTAACTCATAAATTGGTTGATGTCATAAGAATTAATCAGAGATTAAGGGAAAATATTGATGCTGGTGCGCCTCATTTAATTGTTGAAGATTTATGGGAATTATTACAGTATCACATTACAACTTATTTTGATAATCAAGTTTCGGGAATACCTCCTGCCAGGCATCGTTCTGGAAGGGCGTTAAGAACATTAACTCAAAGACTAAAAGGCAAGGAAGGTAGATTTAGAAGTAATTTAAGCGGAAAAAGAGTCGATTTTTCTGCCAGAAGCGTGATTTCGCCAAACCCATATATTAGTATTAATGAAGTTGGAATACCACTAGATATCGCTAAAACTTTAACTATTCCAACTAATGTAAACGATTGGAATATTGAAGAAATGAAGCAACTGGTCTTAAATGGACCAATTAATCATCCAGGAGCTAATTATATCATTCGAAACGATCGTAGAAGAATTGACCTTCGTTACGTTAAAAATAGGAAAGTCATTGCTGACATGCTCGCACCAGGATTTACGGTTGAACGCCATTTAAACACCGGCGATATTGTTCTATTTAATCGGCAACCATCACTACATAGAATGTCAATAATGGCTCATGAAGTTTTAATAATGGATGGAAGAACTTTTCGGTTAAATTTGACCGTATGCCCCCCTTACAACGCAGATTTCGACGGAGATGAGATGAATTTACATGTTCCCCAAAGCGAAGAGGCTCGTACGGAGGCAGAATTGTTACTTAAAGTCCAAGAACATATATTATCGCCTCGCTTTGGCGGACCAATATTAGGAGGAATTCAAGATTTTATTTCAACCGTCTTTCAATTTACTAACATTAATTCCTATTATAATGTAAAAGAAACCCTAAATTTATTATATATTGGAGGAGTTTTTGAAAGTAACCCCCATTTTAGTTTAAATCAGTTAGATCATAAAATCATTAATAATGAACCAATGTATTCAGGTAAACAAATATTTAGCGCGTTATTCCCAGACGATTTGAATTTAATAGTAAAATCTAAATTCTGTAAAAAATGTTTTACTAAAGAGGGTGAAGTCTGTAAGGAATTAGAATGCCCTTTTGACGCTTATGTCAGTATTAAGAACGGAGTATTAGTTACGGGAACGATCGATGAGAACTCATTTGGTGCGATGCAACCAAATAGTATTTTACAAAGAATTATTAAAGATCACGGGAATGCAAGAGGGCGCCAGTTCTTGGATAACGCAACAATGATGCTCCTCCATGTTATTCGTAAAAATGGAATAACCATGGGTTTAGACGAAGTTTATATAAAAGGAGAGGCTTACAAACACATACAAAATATGATAGATAAAGCAAATTCAGAATCGAATGCGCTCATAAAGGCTTTTTATGAAGATGATGCTAATGTTTTAAAACGAGCCCCGGGGCGTTCCATGAGTGAGACTCTAGAATTAAGGATAAGGCAATTATTAGCTGAAACGCGCAAGGAAGCTGAAGAAACTGCAGCATTTTTTATTGGTGATGAAGCCCATTCTGTTATAATGACTAAATCAGGTGCACGAGGAAATATATTAAATTTAGGACAAATGTCTGCTGTTGTTGGTCAACAAGCTATTAGAGGAGAAAGAATAAATCGTGGGTTTAGCATGAGAACGCTCCCTCACTTTAAGGTAAATGACTTAACGCCTAAATCAAGAGGTTTTGTATCATCTTCGTATAGAACTGGATTAAAACCGGTGGAATTCTTTTTTCACGCAATGGGCGGTAGAGAAGGATTGGTTGACACGGCAGTGCGTACAAGCACATCGGGTTATATGCAACGGAGATTAGTTAATGCGCTGCAAGATATGATCGTAGAAAACGATGGAACTGTGAGAAATTCGGATAAAAACATAATACAGTTCAAATTTGGAGACGATGGCATGGATCCCACAAAAACTGATCATGGTAAAGCAGTTAATTTAGAGGTGCTTTTACTTAAAGCAAAAACCTTAAATGTTGAAGAAATTAGAGAAGAAATTAAAAAATCCCAAGAAGGGAAAAAACCCGACGACAAGAAATCGACTATAAAGGAACAACCTTCCAAAAAAGAAAAAGTGGATTTAAAAACTGAAAAAAAATCCGCTCCTCTTAAAAAAAAAGCTCCAGTTAAAAAACCTGGAAAAAAGCAAGCAATTAAAAAAAAAGCTCCAGTTAAAAAACCTGGAAAAAAGCAAGCAATTAAAAAAAAACCTAAGATGGATGAAAAATTAGATAATGAAGACGATACTCACGATGACGATGCGTTAAAGCAACAATACAAAGAGGAAACTGGAAAAAATGCTGAATGGAGAGGAAAAACGACCAAAGGTTATTTAGAATGGAAAAAAAAAATAAATTAAAGAATTAATGATGTGGAAAAGGTAAAATGATATGGTAAAAGTAACTCCTAAAATTTTAGAAAAAAATTTAAAAGAATTGCAAGACGATGGAATCCATTTTAATTTAGTAGAAAAAATTCGAAAAAGAATAAAAGACGAAGACCTAGAAGAGGAACAACTGGAATATCTTTTAAATAAGATTTATATTAATTATAACAACGCAATTGTAGAGACAGATGAGCCAGTTGGTACGGTAGCTGCGCAAAGCATAGGAGAACCTGGAACTCAGATGACATTACGTACTTTTCACTACGCAGGAGTAGAGGAATTTTCGGTAACACAAGGTCTTCCGCGCTTAATCGAAATTGTTGACGCTCGGCGCTTCCCCTCAACGCCTCAAATGACAATATTTCTTGAACATCCTTACTGTGAATCGGAAGAAAAAGCGATACTTATTCATAATCTCATTGAACAAATTAGAATAGAACAAATAACTCATGATGTGAATTTAGATTTTGTAAATTGGAACATTGTTATTAATTTAATTCCAGAAATTTGTGAAAATAAGGGTATTGATATTGAGAAAATTCCTGAGATTTTAAAGAGATACAAGAAGAAAGGAACGATTAAAATAGAGGGAAATTCTATAATTATTGATCCCGGCATAGAGGATCTTCAAAATTTACAAAAATTAAGAGAAAAAATTCTTAAAAAGGTAGTAAAGGGTATTAGAGGTGTAAAAAGAGGGTTATTAACGCCTTCAGACGATAATTCTGAATGGGTCATTAAAACTGAAGGTACTAACATGCAAGGCGTGGTACAAATTGAGGGCGTTGATGTAACAAGAACGGTTTCAAATCATATACTCGAAATTGAAAAATTGTACGGCATAGAAGCTGCTCGAAACATGATAATAAAAGAAGCTCAGAAGGTGCTAGACCAGCAGGGCTTAGATGTTGATTCGCGCCACTTGCTCATATTATCGGATTTGATGTGTAGCACGGGAGCAATTCAATCAATCGGGAGGCACGGGATTTCAGGTAATAAATCGAGCGTATTCGCCAGAGCAGCGTTTGAAGTGACTGTTAATCAATTGCTAGATGCTGGTTTGTACGGAGAAGAGGAACGGCTATTAGGGATACCTGAGAACGTGATTGTGGGGCAGATAGGACCGATTGGAACGGGTAGAGTACAAGTAATGTTTGATTTGGACGGAAATCTAAAAATCTTGAATGAAAGGAAAAAATCGCAACTATAATTGTTTAATATAGAGTAAAAAATTAATAGAATAAAATATTATTTTTAATACTTAAATTATTATCTTTATTACATTTACTATAAAAAGATAAATACTGAAAGAAAAATGGCAAAGAAAACCAAAACAATTTCCGATAAAATCGATTTAACGCGGAAAAAAGTGAAAGAATTTGATATTGATAAAAATATTAAAGTCGCTTTGAAGACCGGTAAAATCGTCTACGGTAAAAATCAAGTATTAAAACAATTAAGAACAGAGCCCTTTAAAATGCTATTAATGGCAAATAATTGTCCTAAAGACTTATATAATCAAATTAATTATTATAATTCTCTGGCAAAAAGCGCTGATAGAACGTTCGTTCATCGATATAAAGGTTCATCGTGGGATCTTGGATTGGCTTGTGCAAAGCCTTACATGATTTCTATTATTGGAATAAATAATTTTGGAGATTCCGATTTACTTACTTTAAAAACCAAAAGAAATTAACACTTAACAAAAATAATGCTACTACAAAAAAGAAAAATTAAACTCGATCGGGAAGTGATGACCTTAATTTCCCTGTTTAATAACATTTCAGGTGCGATCGTAAAAGATTGTATTTTATTTAAATCTCCTGACAACGCTACTGATATAATTATCTTCTTAGTAAAAAAAGAAGATGTAGGAAAGGCTATTGGAAAGGGAGGTGAGCACGTGAAAGATTTGATGTTAAAACTTCAAAAAAAGATTGATGTTATTCCTTTTTCAGACAATGTGGAGAGATTCATACAATTTATCTTGAACACTTCAAAAAACTCAATTAAAGTTCAAAACATTGAAGTTAAAGAAAGTAGAAATCAAAAAAAAACAGTTATAATATCCGTTCGACCTCAGGATCGTGGTAAAGCTATTGGTAAAGACGGCTCGATGATAAGGAAGATAAAGCTTCTTGTACTACGACATTGGGAGGTTAACAACGTGATTATCAATACTAAAAATTAACATTTTGATTTTAGATTTTTTCTCATTCTCAGAAGAGTAATTGGATATGATTTTGCCGAAAATTTATCCGATATCGGACTTTAATTTTAGCCCATGCGAAGAAGAAACAAGTTTAGGACTTCACACGAGCAAGCTTTATTGAAATCTTTAAACATTAAACTAATTTTAATATAGTAAATGATTTAGAGCTTCACATTAAAAAGAATTTAAAAATAACTAAAATAAATAGAACTTATTAATAACTCAAACGATTATCGTAATGGTTTTTCTTTCTTCCCTTGTAAAAGGGCTTTCAAACTAACGCCATTTACCATTACTACCCTGTATCGTACTCCTGGAAGGTCTCCAACGGCCCTCCCTTTTGCGCCTCCAATGCCTTCGATAATGACGCGATCGTGCTCGTCTATGAAATTAAGTGAACCATCTCCTGGAAGAAAGGCGGTCACTGTTTTTCCATTCTTTTTAAGCTGAACACGCACACATTTTCGAATAGCAGAATTTGGTTGTTTGCTCTCTCGTCCTACTTTTTGGAGCACAATTCCGAGAGCTTGACAAGATCCCTCAAGAGGATCGACTTTTTTCTTTAATTTGAGTTTCTTTCTTTTGTATTTTGTTTTCGACCAACGGAAATGTCGTCGATTGTTTATCAATTGACGTGCTGCATACAAACCTTTTGGTTTTCCTATTTTAAACACCTAATAATCTTAACATTTTAATAATTTACATAATATATCTTTAAAATTAAAATTTTTGGATTAAAGCGAATATTAATTTTCAAATTCAAATACTCACTCGAGATTTTATTATTATTTCAACTGTTCGTTAAAATTCTATAAAAATTTATAATTACTTATAAAAATCAAAAAATTAGTACTCTTCAGTGATTTAAATTTCTGAAATTCCTTTAAATATATAAATTAGTTGAGATAATTAGATGAAGCAGACCATAAAATTTAAATTGTATCCGACAGCCTCGCAAGAACAAAAATTACGCGAAATATTTACAATTTATAATAAAGTCAAGCGAGTAGGATATAAATTATTTTACGGATTAAAAGACACGGACTTAACGAAAAATGAAAAACGAGGGCTCGTGCAACCTCAATTGATGGAGCTTTGCCATAATAATCCCTACATGAATAGCATCTTGATTGCCTGCGAGAC